>NZ_JBQKJT010000020.1:0-45105 GCF_052117125.1 Candidatus Avoscillospira sp. LCP25S3_F1
CTGGAGATCTCGCGCAGCGGCTACTATGATTGGCTGCATCACAAGCCCTGTATCCGTGAGCAGCGGAATCAAGCACTGAAACGGAAATTAGTGGAACTACACCAAAAATATACTGCCCTGGGATTGGACAGCCTCTATCATTTGCTCAAACCGGATTTCGGCTGCTCTCGCAAGCGGGTACACTGTCAGATGCGCCTTGCCGGTATCTGTTCGGTCAGACATCAGGCCTATAAAGTCACAACCAACTCCCAGCACAGCCACCCCGTTTCATCGAATCTCCTCAAACGAAACTTCTCCTTTGAGCGCCTGAATCAAGCTTGGGTGGGCGATATTACCTATATTCCCACCGGTGAGGGCTGGCTCTATCCTCCTTGCGCTGCCCATGCGCCTGTTTTGTTCTCTGTTTTGGGTCAAAAAACAGAACTAACTTCACAAAACCCTGTGTTTTCAAGGCCCTCTGAGTTTAGTTCTATATTAACACAGTCATCTTTCGTGATGACAAGGTTGATCTGCCTGCGCTCAATGGATCTCAACATTCTCTGTAAATCAGGACGCTCCATATTAAGACCTGTGAAACCATCGTCCTGATAGACTGCAACAACCTCCCATCCCTGCTTTTCGCAGTATTTTTCCAGCATATCACGCTGAGATGAGATTTATCAAGGTGGTTTTCTGCAATTTATTTGATCCGGCATCTTTGCCACAGAAGTACACAACCAAGAGAATATACCTATTAACCGGCAGGTGTCTCATGGGAGACACCTGCCGGTTTACACAAATAGTAGAAGGATACTTTGCATCACAATAGAGAGCATCGAGATAACCGCCTTATGGATGTTTTCCGCTTTGAGCGAATTTACTTTACAAGAATAAAATCCAGACAGGATTGCCGAAATAAAGCAATTCATAATCGTTGGTAGAAGAATCGCAAGATGGCACATATAGAGCGAAATGCCTGACAAAATGCTTGTTGCACACAGCACAGAAGAAATTATTCCGGCGTATATAGCTTTTTCAGAAACTCGCTTTACAGCAGAGATACCCTGAATCTGCAAGATTTCATTCATCTTGCTTTTATTTTCAAGCAATGTTGAATACAGCACGAAGTAAATATTGGATATCGAAGGAATAGTGATACTCTTCGGCCTTTGTAATATCTATATCATAGCATACTTCTGTCTGCGGCTAATTCTGTTCGGCGCGAACATTTCCCTGAGAGAATATAAATGTAGTGTTTCTGATTAAAGCGTATACCCCGAGCGCCGGCGGTAGTACACTTTCAAACCGGCTTCCTCCGCTACGCCATCTGCTACGGCCTTTCCAGACACCTTGTCCAGATGCCCTGCAAGGTTTACGATTTTTATCTTCGCTTTTGCGCAAAGAAAAATTTCTCTTGCATATTATAAGTATTTCTATTATAATAGTGTTACTATATTTATATCTTATCACTCCAAAAGGGGGCAGGTTATGGCAAGAAATATCGCCCGGGACGAGAGAGAGGCAGAACGCAGGAAAAAGCAACTGCTGGAAGCAGGGCTTGATTTATTCTCCAGGCATGGAATTGAAGCGGTCAGTTTGCAGATGGTGGCCGAGACAGCGGATGTGGGCATCGCCACCCTGTACAAGTATTATCAGAACAAGCTGAATTTGGTGATCGCCATCAGCGCCGACATGTGGGAAACGGTGTGGAAGGAGGTCTTACAGGCCGTCGACCCGGAAGACCTGGAAAGCCGGAATGCTTATCAGCTGGTCGAGCTCTATTGTGATTCCATGCTCCGCCTCTACCGGGAGCGGCCGGAGGTTCTGCGCTTTAGCGCGAATTACAAAAGCTACATCTGCCGGGAAGGGGCGTCGGAGGAGCAGCTTGCGGTGCAGCTTGATGTACTAAAGCCCATAGGCATGCTTTTTCACCGGAAATATGAAGCGGCCAAGGCGGACGGCAGCATCCGCACCGATCTCCCGGAAGATGAATTGTTCACCACCATCACCCTGACCATGCTGGGCATGGCGGAACGGTACGCGCAGGGGCTCGTATGGGCAAACAACCGTACCGGCGACTATTGGAAGGAGCTGTCCCACCTGAAGGAAATGCTGCTGGCATGGGTCAGGGACACATCGAACTGAAAAAGCTCATGAAGGGGGTACCCCCTTCATGATGGGATGTTCCATCCCATCAAAACTTTGTCCACACGCCAATTATGAAAGAGGAAACAGAAATGAAGAAAAAAGCAATCAGTATTCTGCTGACGCTGGCCCTGTGCCTGAGTCTGCTGCCCGCGACGGCGCTGGCGGCGGGAAGCGTCTCATATCTGGACGCAAACGGCAATGCGCAGACCTGCGACAGCTACACCGAGGCAAAGAGCAGCGAGGACAGACCCAACTCCAAAGACGCCACTTGGGGCACAGACGGCGCCGATACATGGTATGTGGTGAATGGAGCGGTCACCATATACGGCGTCCTCAATCTCAAGGGCAATGTGCACCTGATCCTGACCGACGGATGTACACTTGCTGTCAAATTTTTTTTATTCGGCCAAAATAATTGCAACCTGACCATCTACGGGCAGAATGCTGGTACCGGCAAGCTGATCGCCACGGGCGGCGGCGAGGTAAACTACCCTTATGGAATACGCATCGACAATGGCGGCTCCCTTACCATCAACGGTGGCGTGATCGAGGCCAGCGCCGCCAACTCCAAAGACGCAGCAGGCATCAAGGCTACCTACGGCACCGTCACCATCAACGGCGGCTCCGTCACCGCCGGCAGCGCGAACGACGGCGCGGGCATTTACGTCAAGACCCTCAACATCAACGGCGGCACCGTCACCGCCACCGGCACTGGCAGCGGCGTGGGCATCAAAGGCTCCGCGGCCAGCAGCATCACCATCACCGGCGGCAATGTTACCGCCACCGCCGCCAGCGGCGCGGGCATCAGCGGCGGCACCATCACGATCAGCGGCAGCACCGAGGTCACCGCCAACGGCGCCGGCAGCGGCGCGGGCATCGATGCCATCTCCGCCAGCAATTCCAAAGGCAGCGTCAACATAGAAGACAGCGCCAAGGTCACTGCCAAAGCCGGAGCCAGCGGCGGCGCAGGCATCAGCGGCGGTGAAATCAGCATCAGCGGCAGCACCGAGGTCGAAGCCACCGGCGGCGAAAACGGCGCGGGCATCGGCGGCGGCCAGGAAGGCTCCGGCGGCGAGATCACCATCAGCGGCGGCACCGTCGAAGCCACCGGTGGAGGCAGAGGCGCGGGCATCGGCGGCGGCAATGTCGGCTCCGGCGGCAAGATCACCATCAGCGGCGGCACCGTTACTGCCACGGGCGGCATATATGCCGCGGGCATCGGCGGCGGCAAGAGCGGCAGCAGCGGCACCATCGACATCAGCGGCGGCAAAGTCACAGCCACCGGCGGCGGCCAATTCGGCGCAGGCATCGGCGGCGGCCAGCAAGGCTCCGGCGAAAGCATTACCATCTCCGGCAGCGGCGCTGTCACCGCCACCGGCGGCGACAGCGCCGCCGGTATCGGCGGCGGCTGGGGCGGCGACGGCGGCACCATCACCATCAACGGCGGCAAAGTCACTGCCAACGGCAGCGGCACCGCCAACGGCGGCGCAGGCATTGGCGGCGGCAGCAACGCCTCCGGCGGCGAAATCACCATCACCGGCGGCACCGTCACCGCCAACGGCGGCGAAAACAGCGCGGGTATCGGCGGCGGCAGCAACGCCTCCGGCGGCGAAATCACCATCACCGGCGGCACCGTCACCGCCAATGGCGGCACTTCCAGCCACCGGACCGGCGCGGGCATCGGCGGCAGTGGCGGCAGCTTTGCAACCGACGGCAGCGGAAAAGCCGTCATTTATGCCAACAGCATCAGCGACCAGAGCGGCAAGGCAAGCTGGAGCGGCATCATCTTTGAGGGCAGCAACGGCGGCGTTTACGGCAGCCAGAGCCTGAGCAGCACCTTTACCGTGAAAAGCGGGGAAAACCTGCTGATCGACAAGAACGCCACCTTGAATGCTGGCAGCAACCTCACCAACAACGGCAATGTCTATGTGGACGGCACCCTGACCGGCGCGGTGGGCGGCAATGTGTATTACCGCCTGTTCCTCACAAACTGCACGGCGGCGGGTACGACCGAATATAAAAGCAATTCCTACGCAAAACAGGGGACGGCTGTCACCCTGACCCCCAACACCCCGCCCGACGGTCAGCGCTTCGACCATTGGAACGCGCCCGCCGGTCTGACCATCAACGCGGACAACAAATTCACCATGCCCAGTAAGGCGGTGGATATCTCTGCGGCGTACATCCAGGCGGTGCAGATTACGACCCAGCCCACTGCTCAGACCGTCACCTATGGCGCAGACGTCACCCTCAGCATTGCCGCGCAGAATCCCAGCGGCAATGCGACAGGAATTACCTACCAGTGGTACAAGGATAGCTCCGCACTGCCGGGAGAAACCTCGAACACGCTGACCCTGACCAAGCCCAACGCGGGTACATACCAATACCATTGCGCGGTCACCTATGATGGAATCACTATCAATAGTGGTTCGGCCACCGTCACGGTGAATAAGGCTGCCGGCAGCGTGACTATCACCGGTAACCCCGGCAAGACCTATGACGGACAGCCCGCTGTCCTGACAGAGAGCGGCTATACAGTTACCGGCGACGGAGCCGTCACCGTGGAGTATACGAAGCAGGGCGAAAACAGTTACTCCACCGCCGCCCCCACAAACGCGGGCGACTACACCGTCAAGGTCACCCAGGCGGTCGGCACCAACTATGCCGAAGCCTCCTCCACGAAGGACTTCACCATCAGCCCCAGACCGGTCACCGTATCCGGTATTACCGCCAACGGCAAGACCTATGACGGCAACACTGAGGCTACCTTGATCTATTCGGGCGTGACGCTGGCCGGCAAGCTGGACGGCGATACCCTGACCGTCACCGCCACCGGTACCTTTACGGATAAGAACGCCGCTGATGGCAAGACGGTCAACATCACTAATCTGACTCTGGGCGGCGCCAGCAAGGACAACTACACTCTGGCGGCGGAAGGGCAGCAGTCCACAACCACTGCCAGCATCAGCCCCAAGCAAGTCACTGTGACCATCCAGCCCAAGAGCAGCGCCTACGGCGCGGCCATCGCGGAGCTGACGGCTACCGACAATGGCATCGTACCCGGCGACACCGGCGTTTACACCCTGTCCACTACCGCCACTTCTGCCAGCCCTGTGGGCACCTATGACATCACCGGCACATCTAATTCCACGAACTATGACCTCACCTTTACCGGCAGCGACGGTGCTTACACCATCACCGCGGCGTCCCTGTCTCCCTCCGTCACCCTGGACGGCTGGACCTACGGCGATACACCCAAAGGCCCTGTGGTGACCGGCAACACAGAGAACGGCGAAGTCACCTACCTGTATAAGGTCTGGAGTGCTTCCGATGAAACCTATTCGCCAACCGTCCCCACCGAGGCTGGCAAATACTCCGTGAAGGCCACCATCGCCGCCACCGCCAACTATCAGCAAGATGTGGTTTACGACGATTTTACCATTGTACCCAAGGTTCTGACCGTCACCGGCCTGACGGCCACCGATCGGGTCTATGACGGCACAACGAATGTTACCCTGACCGGCGGTGAACTGTCCGGCATTGTGGCCGGTGACGAAGGACGGGTCACGGCCGCCATGCCCACCACCGGCACCATCGCGAACGCCGATGCAGGCAATGGCAAGCTCGTTACCTATGCCACTATTGACCTGACCGGTGACAAGTCGGAAAACTATGCCCTGCGCCGGCCCGAGGTCACCGTGAACATCTCCAAGGCTGATCCCAACGTGGGTGAGGTCAGCTATTCGGGCGACACCATCTACACCAGTACCCCGCTGAACAGCATCACTCTGAGCAAGACCGGTGCCACTGACGGTACGCTGAAGCTGACGGATAACCAGACCCTGACGGCTGGTACGGCTGACTACGGCTGGACCTTTACCCCCACCGACAGCACCAACTACAAAACCGTTATCGGCACCATCAGCCTGACCGTGGAGGGCGATACGCTGAGCAGCATCTCCGCTTCTGGCACACCTGCCAAAACCAGCTACCAGTACGGCGAGTCTTTCGAGACCGACGGCCTGACCGTCACCGCCACCTATGTCAGCGGCACCACCAGAGATGTCACCGCTGAGGTGACTTTCGGCGCTCTGGCCGTGGGTGATACCTCCATCGAGCTGGCCTATCAGGGCAAGACCTGCACCATCAGCGGTCTCACCGTTGACAAGGCCGACGCGCCGATGCTGGCCGATATTTCTGTCAAACAGAAGTACACCACGACCAGCGGTGAGAAAGACATCGGAGCTGCGGGTATGCCTGATAAAGCCGGAGTCCTGACCTATGCCAAGGGCACCGAGACCACAACCGGCACCGTTACTGTAACCAGTTGGGATGTGGACTCCACCGGCAAGGTGACCTACACGCTGTCCGGCGGCACCGTTAACGACACTGTGACCCTGCCCATCAAGATCACCTCCACCAACTACGCGGATTCCACCGTCAATGTGGTGATCACCCTGACGGATAAGGAAACTCCCACAGCAACTGCCAATGACATCACCGTGACCTATACCGGCTCCGCTGTTCCGGACAGCGCCATTACCGGCACCGCCAGCGTGGAAGGCAGTTGGAGCTTCAAGAACGCGGTTCCCGTGAATGTTGCGGACAGCAGCGACAGCGTGACCGTGGTGTTCACCCCCGCGGACACGAACACCTATGAAACGGTTGAGGATATCATCAAGGTGACCATCAACAAGGCCACCCCCACCGGTACGCCCGCCTACACCGCCATCACCTCCGACGGCAAGACCCTGGCGGACGCGGCGCTGGCTATCGGCACCATCACGCCGACCGGCGGCTCCATCGTGTGGGACGTTGCCGCCGACACCGCTGTGACAGCCAACACCGCCTACAACTGGACTTATACCCCCACTGACGGGGACAACTACAACAATCTGACCGGAAGCATTACGCCCTATGTGGTGTCCTACTCCGGCGGCGGTTCTTCCTCCAACACCACCACCAAAACGGAGAAGAATGAAGACGGCTCCACCACCACGACCGTGACCGACAAGACCACCGGCACCGTGACTGAGACCACTAAGAACACCGACGGCAGCACCACTGTTGTGGAAACCAAGAAGGACGGCACCGTCACCGAGACAAATAAGGCTGCCGACGGCACCACCGGAACCGTCGTTACGGATAAGAACGGCGACGTTACCGAGGTCAAGTCCAGCGTGTCCGACAAGGCCGCCACGGAAGCCGCCAAGAGCGGCGATGCCGTGACTCTGCCTGTGGAAGTCCCCACTGCCAAGAACACCGGGGACGCCCCCGCTGTGGATGTCACTGTGCCCAAGAGCGCCGGCTCCGTCAAGGTCGAGATCCCCGTCGAGACCGTTACTCCCGGCACTGTGGCCGTCATCGTCAATGCCGACGGCACCGAGGAGATCGTCAAGACATCCATTCCCACTGAAAATGGCGTGGCGCTGACACTGGCTGGCTCCGCCACTGTGAAAATCGTGGACAACGCCAAGGTGTTCGTGGACATTCATCCCGTCAACCACTGGGCAAAGGACGCCGTGGACTTCGCCTCTGCCCGGGGCATCACCGGCGGCACTTCCGACTCTAGCTTCTCTCCCAACGCTTCCTGCACCCGTGCGCAGATTGTTACCTTCCTGTGGCGGGCGGCTGGCAGCCCCGAGCCGGAAAACCTGAGCGACTTTTCCGATGTTCCCGCGGATGCCTACTATGCCAAGGCGGTGGCGTGGGCACTGGAGAACGGCATCACGGGAGGGACCGGCAATGGTATGTTCAGCCCCGATGCCACCTGCACCCGCAGTCAGAGCGTGACCTTCCTCTATCGCGCGGCCGGGTCTCCCACGGCTTCTGATGGCATCGCGTTCGGCGATGTTACCGCTGAGAGCTACTATGCCGATGCCGTGGCTTGGGCCGCGCAGAACGGCATCACCGGCGGCATTGGCAGCGGACTCTTTGGACCTGCCAATGAGTGCTCTCGGGCTCAGATCGTGACCTTCCTGTACCGCTTCATGGTCAAGTAAAAAGGGCTTGAGCAACAGTAAGGCTAAAAATTAAACAGATGAAGGCGGCGGCAAGGAATAGACCGATTCCTTGCCGCCGCCTTTGCTTTGCTGTTATCGACCAAAAGAAAGCCGACTATGAAGTAACCCATTTCTCTCTCCTGAAGATCTAGCATTTCACGCAGAATTTTAATCTGGCGTCAAATTTGTACATATTCTATGGCCTCAGCAGCAGTTTTTCCGAAAAGAATTCGGAAACACCGCTGCTGACTGCGTTGGGGTACTATACAGGACTACAGCATAAGACAGCTTGTTAAAGTATGCCATTTATTGGCTGTCCTCTACTTTCTTTCACAGTAAGATTCCTCCCAACATTGTGATTACAACTTCGGTTTGTTTTTAATATTATACTTCATCAGAATAAAGAATGGAAGATTTTTTCTACCTCCACAGCCTAATAGAATGCTATTTTTTATACTTATAGTCCGCTTCGACTATCGCATTGATTCAATCAATGCAAGAAAAATATTCTCAGAAGTTACTCCGGCCTCATTAAGTGCGATGACTTGCCTTGCTTCGTTCTGATCCTTAGACGAAACACGGATATATCCGTACATTCTTTTTGACATGATAAATCCTCCGTAAAAAGCGGCCTGTTGAATCAAAAACTATTCAATAGGCTGCGGGTTGATACAATGTTCTGTGTAAGATGAGCAAAAAAGTAGTTATCTTTCCAATTCCTTGATCTTCTTTTTGCGCTGTTTCTGTTGCGCCTGCTGATACCGTCTTTGCAACAATTGCTCACGCACGGAGCGAATTTCCGTTTCCTCACGGAGCAGGCTCGCCACATCCTGCTTGCAGCCAGCCATCGTCGCAAAATCATATTTTTCGCCATAGGCGGCTTTCACACGGTCAATGGCAGAGCGTTCCTGTTCCTTGCGAATATCAAGCCGGGCATCCATCAGCTCGGCGGCATCCATACCGGCAGCTTTCTCTTTTAGTTCGGCATAGTGCTTCAAGGCTTCATCAAGCTCGGCAGAATACTTTGCTTCCTGCTCGGACAGCTTCTGCAACGCACCCTCCAATACGGCGATTTCTTTCTTCATGGCAGAAATACCCGCATCATCGGTGCAGTCCAAAGAGTAAAGCAGCATTTCCTTGTCGGTTTTCAGCTCCTCCAACTCCTCGGTCAACTCGGTAATGCGTCGGGTAAGGTCGTGTAGTTTGGGTATCTGATAGAAAGGCGTTTCCTTTTTCTCCGCAAGCAGAGCTTTCCGTTCCTTGGATTTGTCCTTGATCTGCTGTACCAATCCCCCATAGCGTTCAAGCTCTGGCTTGACTGCCTTGACGCGCTTGACCATAATCTCAGCACCTATTTCAAGTATCCCCAGGAGGTTCGCAGACTGATCTACACCACCAATGCCATCGAGGGTTTCAACCGCCAGCTGCGCAAGGTGACCAAGGCCAAGTCCGTCTTTCCCACCGATGACAGCCTGCTGAAAATGCTGTATCTGGCCATGATGGACATTACAAAAAAGTGGACTGGGCGGCGGCAGGACTGGAGCCTGATCCACGCTCAGATGGCCATCTATTTTGCCGAGCGTATGCCCGAGTAACACCGCCGGGGCCGGATGTCAGTGACAAGCTGAACGGCTCCGCCACCCTTGACATCCGCCACCACCGGCGTTATGTTGTTGAAAAGGCGAAACGGCGGCAGCCGGATTTCCCCGGCTACCGCCCTGAATAAATTTTGCTCTATTCGCACCTTAAATGGTGTTTACACGGAATTTGGGATTGACCCTCTGCTCTGCGAACTTGCCACCCATAAGGACTTTATCAAGTTTCTTGCGGACATTGAGATTTATGTGGATGGGATTGCCACCATGCAGATTCAAAACCTCAACGCCATTGTCGATACTGTCCGGCATGAAATCATTGAACGGTATCGCCCTGGCGAAGACGACCCGCATTTGAAGGTGCTGCAAGCTACCCATATCAGTGATGATGAGTATTTCAGTCACATGGTTCTGGATGACCTCAACCTGATTATCCGGGATATTCGGGAAGCCCACAAAAAGGACAGTGAGAGTGCGCCCCAAACTACCGTTGCTGATGAACTGAAAGAAAATCTGGAAGCGGTCGAAAATTTCAAGGGCAGCCGGGATGAAAAGCTCGTTGTACTTTACTGCAAGCAGCTCGGTATCAACTATGAAAATCTGTCAGACGAAGAATTTCGCTGGCTCATTCGTATTCTCAAAAAGTCAAAGAAAATGGGAACGCCTATCAGCCAGAGGAAAAAACGGTAAAGAAAAACCGCTGTTGCATGGTTTGTTAGCTTCCATGTAGCAGCGGTTCGTGCTGTGATTATTCAGTTAGAATTTCTGAAAGACAAGCTGGAAGTTATCTAAAAAATAGGAGGGAAACCCCCTCCTATTTTAGCTTTTTTATTAAACATATTTTTATTAATTATATCTTTTAATTAGCTTATTATTAAACAATTTTTATATTTTTTGAACACAATGTCAATTTAATTCTGCAGCTTTATCAAATTCTCTCGTCGCTAGTATATTGTCATTGTCATCCAAGCGATTCACAATGGTGAATACATAATAAGCAAGATTTAAGTTAATACTTCCAAACAAAGGATTCACCCAATCTCCTTCAAGTGGAGAATTCCATATAAAATGCAGGATAACCGGTGCCAAAATTAAGCAAAGTGCTTTAAGCCTTGGTACTGCAGGCACATTTTTAATAACGGCTATAAGTCCAACACCGAATACTATTCCAAAAGCCATATGACTGCCAAGAGCATTTGACACTCTCTCGAAAGCTATTGAAAATCCACTGTTTGTTTCTCCAAAAGTAGCTTGAGAAATATACGCCCAATCCTCCAAAACCTGAAAACCGAATCCAGAAATCATGCCTGACACAAATGCTTCCTTTAATGAAATTCCTCTGCATAGTAAATATACTAAAAGTACAACTAAACCTTTTGCAATCTCTTCTGTAAATGGTGCTGTTAAAGCAGCTCCCCAACTATCAATCACAGCTCTTGGAACACTTGTCGAAAATAAAACCTGTGAAATTAGAGCGTTCCCCTCACCACCTAGATACAGCGGTATTGTAAATCCTAGTATAAAGCTTAGCAAAACAACCTTACGTGAAACATTTAATCTGTTAACCAAATGGCGTACAAAGAATGCAGTCGGCACAGCATACAATAGTACCAGACTCGAAGCAGTCAAAAACGCTGGAAACAGCGCTACGGATTTATCCTTCTCCGCAAACTGACTAAAAAAGTCACGAAAACCTACAAATACCAACGCTACAGTTATGATAACCAGCAATTTGTATCCATAATTGTCAAAAAATTTCCTCATATAAACCCCTCCAATTTTTTAAGAATATAGATATACGATTATATCAATACTATCCAAATATAATATATCTGATAAATTTACTATATAGTTAACATATATATTTTTTTTGAAAATTTAGTATAGTATATCATAAAAAGTTGGAAAAGTCAATTTTTCATATCAATCATCTTTTTTACTATGATTTTTTTGTATGTAACAGCCTATAAGACCCCCAATTACCAAACCAATAAGTCCCCCTAATGTGTCACTTAAAATTTTTCCAATAACATATCCAACTACAGCCCATATATACCATTTACACATGATATCTGATACCTTCAAATCATTCATGATAATTTTCCTCCCCAAATTTCGATTTATCATAATTATTCTACCATATCGTTATGAATAAATCATCTCATGCAAAACAATTTCTTCTGCCCGGTTGTGAATGTTATTGCAACGCTGCACCCATTCCATTTGACAGGTACGCTTTAATTCCTCAGTCACACCCTCGGCAGCTTTCATCTGCTCCATGATGATGTCTAACCGTTCCTGTGCCTGTTCGTTCAGGTCTGCAAGATATGTCCACAATTCTCCAGTCAGTATCAATGTGTTCAATCTGGCTGGGTGGACTTCTCTTAAATATTCCCGGTGCATCCGTCCGTACTTTCCGATGGGGCGGTGTTCCTCCGGCAATTTCAAGTCCGGGATGTAGTAATCCCCAACAAGGATATAATCAATTCCGTTTCCCATTATTCTTGGTTTCAATTCGCTCATGTTCCTTACCTCCTGTGGAAGCAGGCTCGTCTGGTACTAACTCAATCACATCGGTATCAAGGACGCCATCCGGGAGAACTACCAGTCCCAGTATGACATGGAATCCGCTGACATTGACCGGCTTTTGCAGTCTCTGCCGTTTTATCAGGACGAGGACCCGTTTGACCGGCTGCCGCCGCCCAAGCGTCTCACCCGCTTTCATAAGGATAGCTGAACGCCACAGTCTTTTTCACGAAAGATTGTGGCTTATTTTATGTCAAAAATCAGAGAGGAGTGAAGTCAATGGCGGTCTTTCGGATTGAAAGAACCCGTGATTATACTGTGATGAGCAATCACCACCTGCGAAATGAAAAATTGTCCCTGAAAGCCAAGGGGCTGCTTTCCATGATGTTGTCCCTGCCGGATGACTGGAACTATACCACCCGTGGCCTTGCGAAAATCTGCAAGGAGGGCGTGGATGCCATCGGCGGGGCGCTGCGGGAGCTGGAACGTGCCGGTTACATCGTGCGTCACCAGATGCGTGACCGGCAGGGCCGGATCAGCGACACCGAGTATGTCATCTACGAGCAGCCACAGCCGAAAAACCCGGATACGCCCCAGCCGGATACGGCTGCACCAGATACGGAAAACCCGTATCTGGATAAACCGGATACGGAAAAGCCCGCGGAATTAAATATAGAGAAATCAAATACCCAAAAATCAATTACTCATGGATCAAGTACCGATTCTATTCCCTTCCGGGAGGCAGCGGCGGGAGACCCGCCGGAACGGAAAGGAAGGGATGCGATGCCGATGGCAGAGGTAGAGAGCTATCGGGAATTGATTTTGGAGAACGTTGAGTACGACCACCTGTGCCGGGAGTTTGAGAACTACCGGGAGGACCTGGACGAGATCGTAGAGCTGATGGTGGAAACCGTCTGTGCCAAGCGCAAAACCACCCGGATTGCTGGGGCAGATTTCCCCCATGAGGTGGTGCGCTCCCGGTTTTTGAAGCTGGACAGCTCACACATCGAGTTTGTCATGGATTGTTTGCAGAAAAACACCACCCAGGTCCGCAACATGAAGCAGTATTTGCTGACGGTGCTGTTCAATGCGCCCACCACCATGAGCAATCACTACACGTCACAAGTCAATCACGATATGAACGCAGGCGGCTGGTAAGGCCGCTTTTTTTATTCCAAGGCCCTATAACGACTTTTACAGGAGGTTACGACATGAGCCAGATGGAAATTTTCAAAAACCCGGAGTTTGGCAACATCCGCGTCATCGAGGAGAACGGCAAGTATCTGTTCTGCGGTTTGGATGTTACAGCTGCACTCGGCTACAAAGATTCCGCCAAAGCATTGAAAACGCACTGCACATCCGATGGGTGGGCGTTTTACCCACTCATCGACAATGTGGGCAGAACCCAGCAAACCCGGTTTATCTCGGAGGGAAATCTGTACCGCCTGATTGCTCACAGCAAGCTGCCCTCTGCGGAACGGTTTGAACGCTGGGTATTCGATGAGGTGCTGCCCACCATCCGAAAGCATGGGGTCTACATCACCAGGGAAAAGCTGTGGGAGATGGCGACTTCCCCGGAGGCCATGATGAAGCTCTGTTCCGACCTGCTGGCCGAGCGCGAGAAAAATGCGGCGCTGCGGGAGGAAAATGCCATGTTGGAGGGCAAGGCCGCCTTTTACGACCTGTTCATCGACCTCAAGCACAGCACCAACCTCCGTACCACCGCCAAGGAGCTGGTTGTGCCGGAGCGTCGCTTTGTCCGGTTTCTGCTGAAACAGCGGTTTGTATACCGCACGGCATCCGGGAATGTACTGCCCTACGCAAAGCCCTCCAACGACGGCCTGTTTTGCGTCAAAGACTACTGCAACCACGGGCATATCGGCTCCTACACGCTGGTGACGCCCCAGGGAAAACTGTATTTTGCTGAACTGCGGGACAGTATCCTGCTGATGATCTGATGACCAACTATCTTCTGCGGCGGTTGATGGTCCCGCCTTAGTTTTAAGTGCCACCCCTGCTAAATTCCACGGAAGGAGGCGAGAAAAATGCAGGAAGAAGTGGAAAACAGGACTTTGACGCTGGTTGTCAATGGCTCCAAGTTCACCGGGCGGCTGCTGAAAGCCGCCATCACCAAGTACCTTGCTCACCGCAAGGAAAAGAAGCTGCAAAAGCAGAGAAGCCGGGATGCTCCCGTGATTCCCCACGGCAAGCAGACGGTAAAGCAGCTGGTCGGCCAGAATCAGGGCGTTTCCAACATCGAGATCACAGACCCCTCCATCAAGGAGTTTGAGAAGATCGCCCGGAAATACGGCGTGGACTATGCGGTGAAGAAGGACCGCAGCAGCTCCCCGCCCAAGTACCTAATCTTCTTCAAGGGCCGGGACGCCGATGCCCTGACCGCCGCCTTTACCGAGTACACCGGCAAAAAGGTCAAAAAAGCAGAAAAAACAGAGCGCCCGTCCGTGCTGGCAAAGCTGAACCAGTTCAAAGAACTGGTCAAAAACGCCGTGGTGGACCGTACCAAGCGAAAGGAGCTGGAGCGATGAAAAAACAGCTGGACATCAAAAAGCTCGTTTTGCTGAACCTGCCCTATATCCTGATGGGGTTGTTCGCCACCAACTTCGGAGAAGCGTGGCGGACAGCCGTGGGTGCGGACACTTCGGCCAAAATGCTCTCGTTTTTCTCCATGCTGCCGGTGGCGCTGGCCAGCTGGTGGCCCAGCCTGCACCCGTTGGACCTGCTGGTGGGCCTGTGCTGCGGCGCTGGCCTGCGGCTGGCGGTTTATATGAAAAGCAAAAATGCCAAGAAATTTCGCAAAAATATAGAATATGGTTCCGCCCGTTGGGGGACCCATGAGGACATCGCGCCCTACATCGACCCGGTATTCCAGAACAATGTGATTCTGACCAAAACCGAGAGCCTGACCATGAACAGCCGCCCCAAGGACCCCAAGACCGCCAGAAACAAAAATGTGTTGGTGATCGGCGGCTCCGGCTCCGGTAAGACCCGGTTCTGGCTGAAACCGAACCTGATGCAGATGCACAGCTCCTATGTGGTCACAGACCCGAACGGCTAAACTATAAGAGGATAGAAAAAGGTAGCGTTTTACAAAACGCAGATTACATACAGAAGGGAGGTTAAAACCGTGGCAAAGAAAGAAGAAATCAAAATAACTGCTCTGTATGAGCGTCTGTCGAGAGACGATGAACAGGCCGGAGAATCGAATTCCATCCAGAATCAGAAAAAATATCTCGAAGAATATGCCCGACAGAAAGGGCTGAGAAATATCCGGCACTTTTATGACGACGGCTATTCTGGTACGAATTTTAACCGTCCCGGTTTTGCCGCCCTGCTTGAAGAAATTGAAGCCGGACGAGTTGAGACACTTGTGGTTAAAGACCTCAGTCGCTTCGGGCGTAATTATTTGCAAGTTGGCTATTACACGGAAATCCTCTTTCCGAAAAAGGGCGTTCGTTTCATAGCCATCAACAACAATGTGGATAGTGCTACTCCGCAGGACAATGACTTCACTCCGTTTTTGAATATTATGAACGAGTGGTACGCCAAGGACACGAGTAACAAAATCAAGGCGATATTCAAGTCCAGAATGAAAGACGGAATGAGGTGCAGCGGCTCTATTCCCTATGGCTATAAGAGGAAGCCGGACGATAAGCAGACCCTTATCGTGGACGAGCCTGCCGCAGAGGTTGTCAGTAAAATATTCCGTTTGGCTTGCCAAGGTAACAGTACCACAGCCATTGCGGATGTTCTGACAGCGGAACAAGTGTTGATACCGGCAGCGTATGCCGCCCTGCACAATCCGAAGAATTGCAGACACAAAAATGTGACAGACCCCTACCGATGGAACGCAACCACAGTTGGCTATATCCTTGACAGGCAGGAATATCTCGGTCATACCGTGTTGGGCAAATCTATCTGCGAAAACTTCAAGACGAAGCAACGTAGAGCCGCAACGCCAGACGAGCTGATGATATTCCCCGACACACACGAAGCCATCATTGACCAAGACACTTGGGATATTGCAAGAAAAATCCGTATGAAGAAAAAGCCCAGAGTGGCGAACGGAACATATTCCCACCGTCTGTCGGGCTTAGTGTATTGTGCCGACTGCGGAGCAAGGATGGGCTTCATCAGTCCTGATGCAAGGCATGGCGATAAACACTATGATTCAGATTCTGCTTTTCAATGCGGCAACTACCGAAGCACCGCAGCCGAATGTGTTTCCCATTATGTGAAAACATCGGTTCTGGAAGCGGCAGTCTTACAGGCAATCCAGACCGTGAGCAAATATGTTCTTGAAAACGAAGCGGAATTTATCGACCAGCTCAGAGCCGTGTGGAACGAGCATCAGACGAGGGCAACGAACAGCGGACAGCAGGAGCTTGCCGAAGCCAGGAAGCGAATGTCTGATTTGGACGGCAAAATCCAGAAGCTCTATGAAAGTGCCCTAAACGGTTTACTGCCGGAGCGACAGGCACAGCGAATGATTCAGCAATACGATGAAGAGCAGATTTTGCTTGAAAAGCGTATTGAGGAATTGGAAAGTCTGGTTCAGCAGGACGAAATCAAGGAAGTGGACACTTCCCGATTTATCGCTCTGGTCAAGAAATACCGAGACTGCGAGGAACTGACTGATACCATGCTCTATGCGTTCATTGACAGAATTGAGGTTCACGAAGCCACAGGCGGGCGAACTGTCTACCGTCAGCAGAAGATTGATATTCATTTCAATTTCATCGGCAACTACTACCCGCCGGAGGAAACCATTTCCGAGGAAGAACGCATTGCCGCCATCGAAGCCGATCAGCTGCGAAAGAAGCAGGAAAAAGGTAAGCGAGCCGCCGAACGCAAAAAGCAGAAACTTGAAGCTCTGCGAATGGCTGCGGAAGCCGGAGATCCCGAAGCTATTTCAAAGTATGAGGAGCATCTGGCAAATCAGCGTGAGAGAAACCAGAAACGCCGCCAGAAACTTAAAGAAGCCAGAGAAGCCGACCCGGAATATCTCAGCCAGTTGGAAGAAAAGGAACGCATCAAGCGTGAAAAAATGCTTGAAACCGAGCGCAAGCGAATGGAACGAGCCAGCCGGAAAAAGAAACTGACACGAGCCGAGCTGAAAGAAAAGGCAAAGACTGACCCAGTCGCCGCAAAGGAATGGGAAGCTCTGAAAACCAAGGAAGCCGAAGCCAGACAGCGCAAAAAGGAGCGTGAGGAAGCAAGAATGGCGGCTGACCCCGAATATGCCGCAATGATGGCAGGACGCAAGGCTGAATATACCAGAGCAAGGACGGCAAGAAGAAAAGCAGAGCGTGAAGCTCTCATTGAGCTTGCCAAGACCGATGAAGAAGCTGCCAGGAAGCTGGCTGAAATGAGGAAGTATCAGAGCGAAGCCACGCTCAGAAGCCGCCAGAAGATGGTGGCTGATGCGGAAGCCGGAGACCCCGAAGCAATTGCCAGATATGAAGCCACCCTTGCCAAACGCAGGGAGAATTATCATAAGAAAAAAACAGAAAAAGAGGATATTCCAGCATGAACGACTTATGGATTGTCAGATTTGTCCGCAAGGACGGCAAACCCGATGAAGAATACTTTTACCATTCGCAGAGCGAAGCTGAGTACCATCGTGATCTGTTCCAGAACGATGATTCTGGACTGTATGAAAGAATCGAAATTATCAATGATGCAGACTTATAAGGAGGTTGCTATGGAAATGAATTTTATCAAATGCGGAGATTACTACATCCCTGACATTAAGTTGGAAAAACCGAATATCCGTCTCGGAAAGTGGGGACGGATGCGCAGAGAGTATTTGCGGCTGGCACACCCTGTCATTTTCTCCGATATGGTGCTGTCTGAAACACTCTACGAGCATTGTGCGGAGATTGAAGCCGCTGCCAAAAGCCGCATGAACATCATTCTTCCCATGCTGATGGAATACTACGGCGTGACAGAGCAGCTCAAAGCTGAAAATCAGCTTGAATGGATTCGCCAGATGAACGCTTGTGTGGCACAGGCAGAAGAAACCATCAAAGCTGAATTAATTTACTTCTGAGAAAGGAGCGAAGATATATGATTTTAGAAGCATTGTTCAATGGTGGGATTTACGCAAGCGAGGATATCGTGCCGAAGTCTGACAAGTTCCGACAGACTGCCACACTCATTTCCGAGACCATGACCTATTTTGAGGGCAAGTTGTCCCCGGAGGATTATGCCATGCTTGAAAAGCTCTGCGACAGTTACGCAGACGAGGGCAACATGACAAATGAGTGTCAGTTCAAGTATGGGTTCACAATGGGCGTTTTGCTGATGTGCGAAATCTTCCACAGTCCATTCTTCCCACATACCGAGTAAGGAGAAAAACATGGCTCTGATAAAGATGTTTTTAAAGCTGCTGGTACTGCCGCTGATTGCGGCAGTCACCCTGATACAATGGGTCGGTATCTTCCTCACGCAATTCTCGACCGTCATATTTAATATGCTTGCAGGGCTGATGTTCCTGATAGCGGTTGCCGGATGGATGTTTGGCATCGCCACAGGAGCAGAAACGCTCCAAATGCTGACGGTTGCCTTTGTGGTCTTTATCATCCCACATATCGCTGAATGGTTGATTATCAGAATAGCCGCCATCAATTACGGACTGCGTGAATTTATCAAGTCCTGACCCTACAAATTTATATCGACAACAAAGCGACAGGTATTTCCTTGTGAAGTCTCTGCCGCTTTTATTTTTACCAATATTCAAGGAGGAAAAAATCTATGAGAATGTCTATGAACGAGAAGAAAGCTCTTTATGCCTTTGGCTGTGCGAACCGTGAAGCTACCGTGGAACGCTTGCGTTTTGCGGCTGCACTTGCTCCCGATCCTGCGGTAAAGAAGCTGTTCTATTCGCTGTCCGTCAAGCTGAGTGACGAGGACTGCGACAAGTGGTATCGCTGTTTCTTCTATAACATGAGATTGGAAGTGGAACACTTCTCCCATCACAAGTATCTGCCGGACAGTTGCCCTGTTCCGATTAAGGAGTTCCTTTATGAGTAAGCTGACGAAGTACGAAAAGGAAACCATCGTTCTGTTCAACGAGGGCGAGGATACTGCCCACATCCAGACCTACAATGCCGGATTGAGGAACAGACTGGCGATGTTCTCCAAGAAGTACCCCGATCTCTGCCGACTGGAAAAAACCTATGAGCAGGGCGGTGTATCCTATGTTCTGAACAAGTCCCGATTGTCCATCCGTCTGCAACCGCCGTACAGCGAGGAACGCAGACGAAAAGCAAGCGAGAATGCCAGACAAAATGGTTTCAACAGCCAGACGCAATAATGTAGCGTTTAGGGTTGATATGCAGTCAAAATGTCGGGTCTGCATCCGATGTTTAGACCGCAATGACATATGGGAATACAAAGTATCATTCTGCTCACTATTTTGAATTACAGTTCAGAACATATGCTGTACTGGGGAATAATTTTATACCTTTATTTACCCAGAGTAATTGAAAAATTCACATCTACATGATATAATGGGTTAGTATGGGTATAAGATTTTTCCCGGAGGTAATGAAATGGCAAAACAGATACACATCCGATTAGAGGATACACTATATGAAGCCCTTTCCGCATATACGGAAACATCAGGACAGACGGTACAGGATTGTGTTTCTGGGGCGGTCATGCAAATGCTAAATAAACAGAACAGTCTAACTGTAGCTCCAGATGCTCCTTTTACATTCATAGACTTGTTCGCAGGGATTGGCGGTATGCGAATTGCGTTTGAAAAAGCCGGCGGTCATTGCGTCTACTCAAATGAATGGAATAAGTACAGTCAGCAGACATATTTTGCAAATTTTGGGGAACAGCCGGATGGCGATATTACCAAAGTTGATGCAGGCAGCATTCCAGACCATGATATTCTTGTTGCAGGATTTCCCTGCCAGCCGTTTTCGATTGCAGGTGTGTCCAAAAAGCAAAGCTTGGGAAGAGCGACTGGATTTGAAGATAAGACACAGGGAACGCTGTTCTTTGATGTGTGCAGAATACTAAAAGAAAAACGCCCTAAGGCATTTATGCTTGAGAATGTAAAAAATCTATGCAGTCATGATCGGGGGCGTACCTTTAAGGTAATATTAGAATCGCTTGACGAGCTTGATTATGAGGTTTTTTATCAGGTTATTGACGGTCAGGATTTTGTCCCGCAGCATCGTGAGCGTATTCTGATAGTAGGCTTCGACAGAAAACATTTTGGTTCAGATATTCATTTCGATTTTGATATTACGCCGGTCTATCCGAAACCTGTTATCAGAGATATTCTTGAGTCGGAAGTTGATGAAAAATATACTTTATCTGATAAGCTATGGCAGTACCTTCAGAACTATGCGGCAAAACACAAAGCAGCAGGCAATGGGTTTGGATATGGCATTGCACCGCTTGATGGAGTTTCAAGAACTCTGAGCGCCCGTTATTACAAGGATGGTTCCGAAATTCTTATCGAGCAGGATGGGAAAAACCCACGAAAATTAACGCCGAGAGAATGTGCAAGATTGCAGGGCTTTCCTGATTCTTTTAAAATACCTGTTTCGGACACGCAGGCATATAAGCAATTTGGAAATTCGGTTGTTGTTCCATTGATGGCCAATGTAGCAAAGCTGATAGCACAGAAAATAGACGAAATGGAAAAATCGGCCACAACAAATAAAATAGCGGAGGTGATATGATGGAGAATTATTCAATGTCGGCTATTCAGGCAGCATTGCATGGGCAAAAAGTATTTTGCAAGTTTTTGTCTGCAAATGATACAGGACTTACAGGCGGACACCAGGCAGGCATCTATATCTCAAAACCATCTATCCCGATTTTATTTGATGAACCGGGCGAAAAGGGACAGAACAAGGAAAAATGGGTTAAGGTCAAATGGCAGGATGATTTTGAGACTGATACACGATTCATTTATTACGGTCAGGGCACTCGGAATGAATACCGTATAACAAATTTTGGAAGAGGATTTCCTTTCCTGCGCCCAGAATACACTGGTGCGCTGTTTGTTCTTGTTCAAAATACAGCCGAAGATTACCAAGGGTTCGTTTTGAATACAGAAGACGAAATCAATCAGTTTCTTGATACATTCGGTATTAGTCCTACAGAAACAAACAGACTTATAGAGACCCGGCTTGTTGCACCTGAAATTCACGAAAAGATAGAAATGGATAAATTCATATCAGAACTTGATGTGGACTTTCCAAGTTCTGAAATTATGTCAGCAGCTGCAAGGCGTATTCAAGATACAGTTTTTGATCATCACGAATTTATCTGTACAAACCCTGACCGCAAATTGTTAGATTGGACTGAGGTCGAATACAGACTGTTCCGGGCATTGGAATATGCACGATACGGGGAAATGATTACCCGTGGCTTTTCAACCGTTGAAGATTTTATTGCTACTGCTAACCAGGTGCTTAACCGGCGTAAAAGTAGAGCCGGAAAAAGTCTGGAGCATCACTTGGCTGCTATTTTTGACGGAAATAATATCACATATCAATCGCAGGCGGTTACAGAAGGAAATAAAAAGCCAGATTTTCTATTCCCATCACAGGCGGCATACCATGACGCAGCTTTCCCAACCGACAAATTGATATCTTTAGCAGCAAAAACGACCTGCAAGGATCGTTGGAGGCAGGTTATAAACGAAGCTGACCGTCTGCGTGGAAGAAATAAATTCCTTTGCACATTACAGCAGGGCATTTCTGCCGCACAAATGGACGAGATGGATTCCGAAAGAGTTATTTTGGTTGTACCAAAGCCGTACATTCAGACTTACCCTAAAGACCGACAAGACCGTATCTGGACGGTGGGAAAATTCGTTCAATTTGTAAGAGAAACGGAACGGTTATAATGGCTGACAGACTTTCTACACAGGAACGAAGCAGAAATATGTCTGCGATAAAAAGCAAGGACACAAAACCAGAAATTTATTTCAGAAAAAAGTTATTTGCTCTTGGTTTTCGATACAGAAAAAATACGGCTCATGTTGTTGGGCATCCAGACATATTCCTTGCAAAATATAATACTGCGATTTTTGTGAATGGTTGCTTCTGGCATCGGCACAAAGGCTGCAAATATGCGTACACACCGAAAAGTCGGGTGGAGTTTTGGGAGAAGAAATTTGCCAGTAATGTTCTTCGTGACCAGACCGTCAGGCAGGAACTCATGCAGAAAAAAGTTAAATGCCTGATTGTTTGGGAATGTACCATTAAACAGATGATGAAATCTGATGAGTTTGAGACCGATATTTTATCAAGAACGAAAGATTTTTTGCTTTCGGATATGGAATATTTGGAGTTATAACATAGCAAAATCATTTTAGCAAAGAAGGCGACCAACTCCAACGAGTGGTCGCCTTTCAAAGCAACAAACCTTTTCATAATAATATGAATAAATCATGACGCACCAGAGATGAATAGGGGATGAATTTTTGAGAAGGTATCAGCAAATAAAAGAATTTGGTACGACAGAAGTATTGAAAAACACGCAAGGTAGTGGTATAATGAAAAAGGAACAGAAAGGAGGCGAGCAAAGTGATTGATTTGACGAATTTCAAGGCGTTTGATTTCAACGAAGGATTGCCTTATGTGTCTATCACAAACAATGGACTTACATTTAACAAGTCGGTTATTATGAAGATGAGCTATCCTGCATACGTCAGATTGCTGATAAACGAAAACGGCAAACAAATGGCGATTCAAGTCTGTGATGAAAAAGACGAAAGATCAGTGCAATTCTTTAGAGAAAAAGCCAACGGAGTATTGTCTGTCAGATTAAACTCCAAAGACTTAATCAGTACGATTGAAAGGATTTGTGAGTGGGATCTAAAGAAAGCATCGTATCGTGTTAACGGCATCCTCGTTCCAGAAGCATCATTGATGCTGTTTAATTTTTCCGATGCTGTTACGATGGCTTAAGCTCGCTGAACCCCTGTTTCCAAAAAAAGAGCTTATATGAGGGCTCAATCTCATATAAGCTCTTCGAGAAGAAGCAGAGACAAATGGTCACCTACTAAATCTCTTGTTCACTAATTAAGTTTAGCATTTGTCTCTGCTCTTTTCCATACTTTCGCAGATTCGTCTGTGAAAAATCTTTTGGAAAGGAGTTTTGCTGTATGACAAAAAGCAATGAAGTAGAGCTTGTATTCACGCCTTATATTACACTGAAAAATGGGCATCGCATCTATGCTCGTCAGTATGGTAAGAAGGTGTTTTGCTTCCCTAAAAAGCGAACTGAAAGCACAAAAAAGTAATCTGTAAGTCCAATAATTCAGAGGATGTCAGGTGACCACATCCTCTCTTTTGAAAGAGAGGTATAGTCATGAATAAGAAAACCAGCAGTCCTAAAATGTCTTCTAATGCATCAGCGATATTGAGTTCAAATGGAAGCTCTAAAATTCAAAAGTCCCTTGCTGCAAGTGTCCTGTCACAAAGCACTCCGGGTAAAGTTACTGGAAAAGATATGGAAACAAAAGCTTCCAAGGTTCTCAACAGTGACAAATACTCCGATACTACAAAGAGTTTGGCAGCAAGTGTTTTGTCTCAATCCGATAAAAAAAGATAATTGAATAGTGTATAAGCCAAAGGCGATCAACCGTAAAAAGTTGGTCGCTTTTGTTTTGCCCATTATTCAGAAAGGAGCCTGATCCCATGAATAAAAAACTGGAAAGGCTGAACCACCAGAAAACCGCAGCTGAGAAAAAGCTGACTGCCGCCCAGCACAGAGAGAAGCAGCTGGAACATGAGCGGAAACGCCTGACACGGAGCGAGAGAACCCACCGGCTTTGCACTCGTGCAGGGATGCTGGAGAAGTTTTTGCGTGAGCCTACTCTGCTGGCCGATGACGATGTGATGGAGTTGCTGACCTTCCTCTTTCACGATGAAGCCGCACAAAGAAAGCTGGACACGCTAATTGAGAAGCGGAGAAAAATGCTGACAACGGACGGTAGCGAGAACCCCTTGTTTTAACAAGGGCGCAATTATACACCACCTAAAGATGGTGATTGCGTTCTGCCGAAAGCACCTTGCAGGGAGCTTGATGATTTTCGCAAAGGTTCTTTGCGTAAATCTCTCAGAGGAAGCTACACTTCCCCTGCGCTGGCTTTGCCAGCTACCCCTTTGTGGACTTGCCGCCGATGAACGATTGCAAGCAATCATTCACCGTCAGCAAGTTTTATACTTTTCCCGTCTGACCGCTGCTGAAAAGTATCGGTCATTTTTTATTGCAGCGAGAAAGGAGGTTCAAACAAAATGCCCGTACCCCATCTGGAAATACGAATTGTTCAGCGAAGCAAAGGCAGTTCTGCCGTTGCCGGAGCAGCCTACCAAGCCGGAGAAAAACTGTTTTCCGAGTATGACCAGAAATCGAAAGACCACCGACGAAAACAGCATGAGGTTGTTTACACAGAAATCATGCTCCCATCCCATGCACCGCCGGAATATGCAGACCGAGCAACGCTCTGGAACTCTGCTGAGGAAGTGGAGAAGCAATGGAACTCACAGCTTGCAAGGCGATTTGTTGTTGCCCTGCCCAGAGAAGTGCCGCTTGAAATGTGTCCTCAGATGTTGAAGGAATACTGCAATGAGCATTTTGTGTCCAAGGGAATGTGTTGTGATTTTGCAATCCACGACCCAGATCCTCCGGGGCACAATCCTCATTGCCACATCATGCTGACGATGCGAGCTATTGACGAAAACGGAAAGTGGATGCCCAAGACCCGAAAAGTTTATGACCTTGACGAGAACGGTGAGCGTATCAAACTCCCGTCCGGCAGATGGAAAAGCCACAAGGAAGATACTGTTGACTGGAACGAACAGTATCACGCCGAGGAATGGAGACACGGATGGGAAGTTATCCAGAATAAATATCTGGAGCTTGCCGGAAGTCCAGAACGAGTAGATATGCGCTCCTATGAAAGACAGGGACTTGATATTATCCCGACCGTTCACATGGGAGCTGCTGTCTGTGCGCTGGAGCGTAAGGGCATCGAAACCAACATCGGCAATCTCAACCGAGATATTAAAGCCGCTAACCGCATGATGAACGCTATCCGCAGCACCATCAAAAGTCTGCGAGACTGGATTGCAGATATTGTGTCTGCCACAAAAGAAGCCTTTGCGGAAATGGAAGCTGAAAAGAAAAACGCTTCTCCTGCTCTTTCCGTACTTCTCAGTGATTATCTGAATCTGCGAAAAGCGGAGCGCAGCGACTGGTCGAGGTACGGAAAGCAGAAAGGCACGAGCGATGATTTGAAGGCTGTTTCCAGAGCAATGATCTATCTGAAAGAGCATGAGCTTTTCACTCTGGAAGATTTGGACACAACCTTGCAAGGTATGAATGAAAAAGCCGGAGCCATCAACGCCGATATGAAGAAAGCATCTGCCCGAATGAAAGTCATTACCGGCATACAAAATGCCGTGGCAGATTGCCAGACCCACAAGGCTGTCCATGACAAATATCTGAAAATCGGTTGGAAAATCAGACAAGCTGCTTTTGCAGAAAGCCACAAGGATGAACTGGACAGCTTCAATAAGGCGTTCCGCTATCTTAAAAAGCAGGGTGTTGATTTGAATGTCAATCTGGATGCCCTGCAAGCTGAATACGATACGCTGAAAGCATCCCACACCGAGCTTGCCGGACAGCTTGCTATCGTCAAAGAGGAATTACAGCCGATGAAAGATATTCGCTACTGGGTCGGAAAAGTCCTCACGCCGGAACAGACAGAGGTTGAGAAAAAGTCCGAACCGAAGCACTCGCCCACCGAGCAAATCAAGTTCTATCAGGAACAGGAAAAGCAAAAACAGGAGCAGAAAGCACCGCAGCACAAAAAACAGAATATGGAACTCTAACAGGCACTTGCCGTTTTCTCTTGTGAAAATGTCGAGTGCCTTTTTTGTTTCCCGAAAGGATGATGCAATGAATGTATTTGAAGCAGTTAAGCAGACCGTTATCAATGCTTGCGACTGTTCATGTTGGGAGCTATCAGCAGAGTGTTCAAGCCCGGATGTAAATTTGAAGTCATGCTCTGCCTTGTTGGTGGGCAAGGTGCAGGAAAGTCCACTTTCTTCCGACTGCTTGCTGTCAAAGACGAATGGTTTTCCGATGACCTGAAAAAGATTGACGATGACAATGTTTACCGCAAAATGCAGGGACATTGGATAATCGAAATGTCGGAAATGATTGCCACAGCCAATGCCAAGAGTATCGAGGAAATCAAGTCCTTTATCAGCAGGGCGAAAGAAACCTATAAAGTGCCGTATGAAACCCATCCGGCAGACAGACTGCGACAATGTGTGTTCGGCGGCAGCTCCAACACAATGGACTTTCTGCCTCTTGACCGAAGCGGCAACCGTAGGTTCCTGCCCATCATGGTATACCCCGAAAGGGCTGCTATTCACATTCTGGAAGATGAAGCTGCATCCAGAGCTTTCATTGACCTTATGTGGGCAGAAGCCATGTTCATCTATCATAATTTCCCTGTCAAGCTGACCTTATCAAAGGATATGGACAAGGAACTGCGAGAACTGCAAAAGCAATTCATGCCGGAGGACACCAAGGCAGGACTTATCCAGTCTTTCCTTGATAACTTTGGCGGCACACAGGTCTGCTCCAAGCTGATTTATGCAGAAGCTCTGAACCATCCCTTTGACGAGCCGAAGCAATGGGAAATCCGAGAAATCAACGAGATCATGAACAACAGCATTGAGGGATGGACACCGTTTTCCAATCCTCGTATCTTTGCCAAGTACGGCAGACAGCGAGGATGGGAACGCATCCCTCTGTCCGGCAACGAGCTAACGGCAACAGGCTCAAATCTGCCGGACGGTTTTCGTGAACTGACCGAGGAAGAAGCCCGACAGATGGAACTTCCATTCTGAAAAACTGACCGTGTTGCCGAGCCAGTTGCAATCCCGTTGCCGACCCCGTTGCAGGGCTAATCCCTTAAAACCCCTTTATTTACAAGGAGTTTTCTTCTCCGGCAACGAAAGCAACGGAGAAATCAAAGAAAAAAGTAAAAATAATATAAGAGCCAGATAGGACTATGTTCGAGGTTTTTTGAAGCCCGTTGCCGGACTTCGTTGCCGACCCTCACACCCTGTCTGGCTTTTTCCATTTCAAGGAGGTATCGCATGACACAGAACACCGCAACTGTAAAAAACAAAAGACCCAATCCGACAGGCTCGTTCTATATGAGAATGGGCAACACCACCTATGTTATCGGCGTTCATTTCAGCAAAGAGAGCAAGGACACCTTGGAGGACAAGATGAAGCGATTGATGCGTGATGATGTGAAAACGGACAATTTCTAAATTGAAAATTGTTTGTGACATTTCCTTCTTCTATCTTGACAAAATCGATCCGAAAGGCACCATCCTGGTGGAGTGCGGAAAAATGCTCCAGCGCGGCACCCCCAAGCTGGGCAAAGACGGAAAGCCCATGAAGGATAAGCACGGCAAGGTCATCTATGAGCCATACCAGATAAAAGTCCTCAATACCATCAACTTCAAAAAAAGTATGCACTACAACCCTTTTTCGTATATTCACAGCGAGAAAGACATTTTGAAGCTGGTCACGACCTTAATTGCCAACACCAAGGGAGAGGGCAAGGCCGGGGACGATTTTTGGGTCAAGGCAGAGACGCTTTTGTACTGCGCCCTTATCGGGTATATCCACTACGAGGCCCCGGTGGAGGAACAGAATTTCGCCACTCTCATCGAGTTCATCAACGCCATGGAGGTCCGGGAGGATGACGAGGAGTTCAAAAACCCCGTTGACCTGATGTTTGATGCGCTGGAGGCCGAAAAACCCAACCATTTTGCAGTCCGGCAGTACAAGAAGTACAAGCTGGCCGCCGGTGTTGTATGCTCTAAAAGACTTCTTAATCAAGCGGTTGGGAAGTCTCTTAGAACACACAACCTAAAACCGAAGAAAGGAGCGCAAGTTATGAGAAAAAACGAGAAAATCACAGCTCTGTACGAACGATTGAGCCGTGATGACTTTGGCAAAGATGATGACCAGCAGCGTGAGAGCAATTCCATTTCCAATCAAGTGGTAATATGTAAAGGGTGGTTTCTCCACCCTAATACATATGACTGCGGCTCATTTGTGGAGAATTGAAAAGCAGTTGTAAGAAAGGAGCAGAAAAAGCCTTATAACCGCTGAAAATCAACACAAAAGGAGCTGAATTGCTATGAAATCTCTATTTGAGGAAATGGGCGGTACATATCGTCAAGTGGGTGATTATTTCATCCCCAACATCGTTTTGCCGGATGACGGCGATTATCAGATCGGCAAATACGGGCGTATGCGCCGCTGTTATCTGAAAGAACACCGAAAAATCCTCTACACCAATTATGTGATGGAGGGTACGCTGTTCAAGCATCTGTCCGAGATCGACCAAGCCTGCAACGAGCGTATGGAAACCATCGTTCCCGCTATGGCGAAACAGGAGGGCGTGACCGAAGCACTCAAAGCGGCAGACCAAATGGAATGGGTACGCCGCATGAACAGCATCCGCAACCGTGCGGAGGAAATCATCTTGACCGAACTTGTATATGCTTAATCGAATGCCCGTTATCGGCTTTATGGCTGATAACGGGCATTATCTTTTTCTGGGGCGATCAGTCACCTTTACAGTCACCTTGGGCGACTGATAACAGCATTATTTTTTTACTTCGATGAAAATGTACTTACCTCTGCCTTGTTCGGTTGCAGGCGCAATTAAATCAAATTCTTTTATTTTGCTCAACATCTTGCCTGCGGAGGACGGGGCTAAACCACATAATTCAATTACATCTGCGCGGGAGAAAGGAACATCATATCCAAAATTCTCAAACAAGGACAGAATATTATCTTTGGTGGGCTTATTGAGCTTTAATTCAGAAATGGAGTGTTCAAACGCTACCTTTTTAGCCTCAAACGCTACTTTTTCCTGTTCGAGCGCCACTTTTTCTTCTCCGACAGCTCCTATTTCATCAGTTCCATAATTCAAGTTATACAGCGTAACTTGGAACGAGCTCGCATCGGAATAAAATTTCGGCTCCAATTCGTCACGGTAGTTATGGGCTGCACGGTAAGATTCCGTGATCTTCTTAAATCCGCTGCCTTGACGCTCCATATAGCCCAATCTGCCGAAAATGTCAGCAAGGACGGGGTTGCGGCGGGTGGAGGAAATGTTGGATATATCTCTTTCCTGTATCCGTGTGCCGTCTGCCATGCCGCCGGGAGAAGTAATGGTAAGACGGTCATCGTAAATGTCGATATGGACTTCGCTGCCCAAAATCAGATAGTCACGATGGATCAGCGCATTGACAAGGGCTTCAAAAACGCTTCGCTCACAGTAATCGGGCATTTCAATACGGGAATTAGCAGTTTTCTTCCAACGTGTTTTCATATTCCGCTTTACAAAGCCTACACCCTCGTTGAGCAGAATAATCAAGCTGCCGGAATACTCTGCGCTGTCGAGTGCATCCACCATACCACCGCTTTTATCAAGTCCGTTCCATCGGGTACAGAACAGACGGGAGTGCTTGATCGGGGCATCGTCCGCAAGCAATGCGCCTGCATTGGTCAGCTTGCCGTGGTCATCCCGCATTTCAAAGGAATCAAACAGCTTTTCCTCCATACTATTGCCCGTCCAAGCCTTGTAGCGTTCACGCATCTTTGAGTAAGCAAAGTCTTTGAAATCGTACTCTGAGAGCAGCGCATCATAGGTGCGGTTCATACCCTTGAGAAGAAGCTGATTCAATACATACGACGGAGCAATCACACTTTCGTTGCCAATACGGATATATGCTTCCATCACACCATCGGCTTTGTAATAATAAGGCGTGGAGCGTCCTGCGGAAACGGACAGCACAAGAATGTCCTTGCCGTTCTCCCGTTCGGGAGCGAGGATAAAGTTCGGGTACGGCGTGATGCGCTCCTTGATTAAGCGACTGATCGTCTCCGCATCGGTCTGCGCATCATCCAAACCGATTACGTTTCTGTCATTATCTATGCCGAAAAAGAGAGTGCCGCCGATACCGTTGGCAAAGGCGCTGACACTTTTGAGCCAGCTTTTCGGCTTCTTTACTTCCAAAGCAACCTTGAAATCACATTCCGTTGCTTCTGCAATCCATCTGTCTATCATAAAATCGTTTCCTTTCCCATCATTCCTTCTTTTCCTTCGTTCTGCTCTTATACACGTTATACTTATTCTTGCACTGCGGGCTGCAGAAGATAGCACTCGGTCTGCTTGCCACAAACGCCTGCGTACAATGTCTGCAAAGGCGCATCGGCTTTTCGCTGTCGGTCAGCATAAAGCTGAACATCATCTGTACGCCAAGCAGCATGGAGTGGAAATCCCATACAATCGTAGGCTTATCAAGCAAAGCGATATGATATGTGGGCGCAATGCCGCCGAAGGATGCCATACTCTGCTGCATCATCATCCGTGTTTCATCGTTCAGATGGTCGTAATCCTCATAGTACAGCATACTTGTGGTAAAGTTAAATGCCCAATCGGTAAACTGTTGTTTCATCCACTCATAGCGTTCAGCATACTCACGCTGAAAGCTCATATTGACCGCCATCGGCTTATCGCTCATCGTCATAGCAAGCGCCATCATCACACGGTCATTCTGTATGTTCCACATGGATTCAATGCCACGCTTGACCACATCGGGCTTCTCAAAAGGGAAAAATAAATCCAGATAGTCCTCGGTGGACATGGTTTCCTCACGGATGAAATGGTTTTTCGGCAGATATACCGCCTCATATTCCATAAAGTTCGGTGTGGTCGGCAAAGCGGTCATCAAGCCAAACAGACCGTATTTCACCGCAAACTGCTGAATTGCCTTCTGTATCTCGGCATCCGGCTTCTTGCTCATACCCATCCGCCCGATATTAACAGCATCCAGGACAATCCGCTGATACTCGCTCAGTGGGTCATAAATGCTCGGATGTGCCGTTTTTGTAGGCGTGAGGAACAGGGTGCCATCCTCCGCCGCTTTCCATTCATATTCACTATATCGCACCCAGTTGGAACTGGTGCGTTCAAAAAGGCTTTTCATCGTCAAAACCCTCCACTATATATTGTAACCCGTATAATTCACAATTATATTACTATTATACTACTTTTTCGTGGTTTTTTCAATATCCACACCATTTTCTTTCAGAAATTCTTTTTCAAGCAAGGTCAACGGCTGCTGTGCCTGCACTTTTTCGGTTAGTGCGGCAAGCAGCTTTTTTCGTATCTTTTTGAGCATCGTATTCCGCACCTTGCGGATGTTGCGGTCTGACTGCCCACGGATAGCGGCGATCTTGACAGAACTGTACTGCCGCAGCGCAGACAGGAACAAGAGGAACTTGTGATCCTCGTTCAGCTCCCGCAGAATGACGGACATATCCGCATCCGTCACAAGCTCGTGTATATCGTAAGGACAGTAAAAGATCGTATCTATGAAATCGCCCTTGCGCTCCTGCCGCTTTAATACATCGTTCAGTGTGTCGGGGAAACACAGAGCATCCTCGGATGCACCGTAATCAAGTGGAACATCGTCGCCGCTGCGGAATAGTTCGTGATAACGCTCCCTGCGTTGGCGGTTAGCATCGAGCCGGTCATACCACGCCACAAGATTTTCGTAATCTTTGAGCGTTCGGGCAGAATCTTCTAACCGCTTTAGAGCCTGCGCCCGAAGTTCACGCTTCAAGAGCTTTCGTTCAGGCTGCTCGTCCCCGGAATCGTCACTATCATCCTCTATGGGATTTTCTGCGGCATCGGCTTCTATTTCATCAATGATACGCTGTTCCTTTGCAAGTCTGCGCCGTGTCTTTTCGTATTCCTCGGCTTCCGCTTCGTCTGCATCGGTATCGCTGTCGGCAAAGACGGACTTCTTTCGCTTCCTTCGCTTCTTTTCGGGAGGTTCATCGGTATCGTCCTTATCGGCGGAATCTTCTTCCGCATCATCCCAAAGGGCGTTTTCATCTTCTTCGTCCTCGTCATCCACTATGTAATCGGAATCGTCCGCTTCATATTCATCTTCGTAATCAGTATCTTCATCTTCATAAAGACTGTCATTTTCATATCGTTTGGGATTGTCGTACACCGTAAGAAACCTCCCTTCAAAAATATTTTTCAAATTTTCTTTGATTTTCCGAAAAAACAGTTCCGCTAAACACCCTGTATTTCTCCTATTAGTGAGGGAGTAATATAATTTATCTGCATTTATATTACAACCGACACTAAAAGAAAGGAGAAAACTGCCTATGACCAAAACCTATCGTGAGCTGACGGGAAAGGAGAAAAGACAGATCAAGAAGTTGGTTGTCTCCAAGTGCGCCAACTACGACAAGGAATACGGCTGCCTGCCGCTGGACTGTGAGTGCTATATGTTCGGGGTATGCTACTCATGCAGTGGGCTGTGCAGTTATTTTCGCAAGGCTGTACTGCCGGAAGATAAAGAACTGCAAGCCGTATTCGAGCCGATGCCTCTTGCCGTCTGCAAGGAATGCGGCAAGCATTTTCAGAAGAACAGTAAACGAGCCTACTGTTCCAACAAGTGCGCCGCAGAAGCAAGACGCAAGCAAACGGCGGCAAGAGTGCGTAAGCACAGAGAAAAGAAGCGACAGTAAGACGCTATGTAACGAATTAGCCTCTGAAAAGCCTTGATCTGCAAGGCTTTTCGGGGGCTATTTTTGTGCCGGTAATGTGTTTGTATGCCCTATGCCGTTTTTGTCGGCAAAATGGTTACACGTCATCGGAACTATTATCATTATACACCAAAATTATGAATTTTTCAATCTATGGAGGAAATTTGCCTATGGTAAAAAAAGAAAACAAGAACTTTGCTTATACCACCCACCGCATCGGCAGCACTACCTACAAGGTCAAGGTCGTGTTCAATGATAGCAGCACAGAAACGATGGAAGATAAAATTTTACGAATTATTCGCAATGAAGTCCACACAAATTGCGAAAAGTATGATATAATAAAAGCACCACAAATGAGCCGACAGTCTGAAAGGAGCGCATCATGATGAGCGTGAAACAGACTGTGGGACAAGATCCCAATAAAATTACGGCATTGTATGAGAGACTTTCCCGTGACGATGACCAGGTTGGCGATAGCAACAGCATTGTCAATCAGAAAAAATACCTCGAAAGCTATGCCGAGCAGAAAGGTTACACCAACATCGTCCACTATACGGATGACGGTTGGAGTGGCGGTAATTTTGAACGTCCTGCGTGGAAGCGGCTGATCGCTGATATTGAAGCGGGCAAGGTCGCTCATGTCATTGTAAAAGATATGAGCAGGGCGGGTCGTGACTACCTGCAAACGGGTTTTTACACGGAAGTGTTCTTCCGTCAGCACGGCGTTCACTTTGTTGCGATTGCCAACAGCGTGGACAGCGATGACCAGAACAGCAATGAGTTTGCGCCTTTTTTGAATATCATGAACGAATGGTATTTACGAGACTTGAGCCGCAAACAGCGCACCGCTATCCGTGTAAAAGGCGAATCGGGCAAGCCTACCACCAACTGTGCCATCTATGGCTACAAGAAAATGCCCGGTGACAAGTACAGTTGGTATATCGACGAGGAAGCCGCCGAGGTTGTCCGCAGGATATTCCGTCTGACCATCGAGGGCAAAGGCCCGTATGACATTGCCCGTATCCTCTATGATGATAAGGTAGAAACACCTGCCGTTTACCTCGGTAAGCAGAAGAAAGGCGTTTGGAAAAGCAAAGAGGAATTTCCCAACCCGTATAACTGGAGTGGATATATCGTCGGAAGCATTCTTTCCAAGCCCGAATATATGGGGCATACGGTCAACTTCCGTTCTCACAAGCAGTCCTACAAGGATAAAAATCCCGTGATGAATCCCAAAGAGGACTGGCTGATCTTTGAGAACACCCACGAAGCCATCGTGGATAAAGAAACGTGGGAGCTTGCACAGAAGCTCCGCAAGACACCGAGACGCCACGATACGCTTGGCGAAGCCAATCCCTTGACGGGACTTCTGTTCTGCGCCGACTGCGGAGCGAAGATGACCAACCACCGTTCCAAAGGCGGCACGGAGAGCAGCCCCTATCCCTCTGACTTCTACGATTGCTCCACCTATACGCTGGCACACCAAAAGCGCACCCACGCCTGCTGCGGTCACTATATCCGCACGAAAGCGGTTCGGGAGCTTGTTCTGAACACCATCCGCACCGTCAGTACCTTTGCGATTTCCAACCAAGAGGAATTTGCCGAAAAGGTGCGGGCTGCTTCCCAGATCAAGCAAAAGGAAGCGGCAAAGGAAACCAAGCGTAAGCTGAACAAGGACAAGAAGCGGATTGCCGAACTTGACAACATCATAAAAAAGCTCTATGAGTCCTTTGCCATCGGACGAATTACCGATGAACGCTTCGATACCCTGCTTGCCGAGTACGAAACCGAGCAGAAATCCTTGCAGGCATCCGTGATGGAGGCCGAACAGCGGGTATCCTCTTTTGAGGAAGATACCGTCCGTGTGGAGCAGTTTATGGAGTTGGCGAGGAAATACACCGACTTTTCCGAGCTGACCACGATGATGATTAACGAGTTCATCGACAAGATCATTGTCCATGCTCCCGAAAAGGTGGACGGCGACAGAGTGCAGGAGATTGAGATTTATCTGAAATTCATCGGGCATTTTGAGCTTCCCGCACCGGAGCTGACCGAGGAAGAAATCAAGCGGCAGGAGTTCTTGAAGAAAGAACGTGCCCGCAGCCGTGAACGCTACCAAAAGCTGAAAACCGGCGAACGTACCGTAGGCGTTCCCATCACGCAGACCTGTAAGTGCTGTGGTAAGACCTTTGAAGCAAGGTCAACGGCAAAGCTGTTCTGCGATGCGAATTGCAGAGCGAGGTATTACCGGCAGGAAGCAGCAAAAGAACGCAGCCGTGAGCTTACCTGTGAGCACTGCGGCAAGGTTTTTACCACGACACGAAACAGCGTTAAATACTGCTCTGATAATTGCCGGTATGCGGCGCAGATCAAGCGGCAGGGCGAACGAAAGAAAGCTCTGCGAGAAGCAAAGCACGAACAGGCACCGCCGGAAAACGAACAAAAAACAGCATAACGATATTTGAAGCGGATTGATGTAGGTCGATCCGCTTCTTCTGTTTTCAAGTGGGCAAAATGTCCACTTGATTTTTTATGCCCTTTTCACCGCAAGTGGACAAATCGTCCACTTGTGGTAAGTGGTCATTTTGACCTCTTACCAAGACGATCACCGCAACGTGAAAAGTCTCAAAATCGGACTTTTCATTTGTTTTCAAAAAGTGAAAAGTGCCAGCTTGGCACTTTTCACTCCGAGCTTAAACTGAAAGTCGCCAAATTGGCAACTTTCACTCAGAACCATATTTTTGTATCGCCGCAAAGCGGCAGAAAGGAATCTCTATGAATTTTATGAACAACACCAACCCCATCATCATCGGTATCGACCACGGCTACGGCAACATCAAGACCGCCCACTGCTGCTTCAAGACGGGCGTTGCCGCCTACGACAAAGAGCCGACCTTCAAAAGCAATCTGCTCGTCTATGAGGGCAGATATTATCTCATCGGAGAGGAACACAAGGAATTTATCTCCGACAAAATGACAGACAGCGACTACTATATTCTCACCCTTGCCGCCGTTGCCCGTGAGTTGAACATCCGCAAGCTGACCTCTGCCCGTGTCCATCTTGCGGCGGGACTTCCGCTGACTTGGGTGAGCGAACAGAAGGACAGCTTCAAGGCATATCTCCTGCAGAACGACAGCGCCGACTTCACTTTTAAGGGCGTTGACTACCACGTTGATTTTGTCGGCGCAGATATTTTCCCGCAGGGTTTTTCTGCGGTTGCAGACAAGCTCCGTGAGTTCAAGGGTATCAATATGCTCTGCGATATTGGCAACGGCACGATGAACGTCATGTATATCAATGAGTGCCGCCCTCTTGCGAAAAAGTGCTTCACCGAGAAGTACGGCACCAATCAGTGTATGCTTGCGGTGCGTGAAAATCTGATGAAACAGTTTGGCGTGTCGGTGGATGAAACCGTCCTTGAACGTGTCATCCGTCACGGCACGGCAGACATCAGCCAGCGTTATCTGACCGCCATCCGTGATACCGCAACGGAGTACGCTGAGGGCATCTTCCGCAGACTGCGTGAGCATGAATACGATCCCGAACTGATGCGCCTGTATGTGGTAGGCGGTGGGAGCTGTATTCTCAAAAACTTCGGCAGCTACGACAAAGACCGTGTGATTATCAATGACGATATTTGCGCTACCGCAAAGGGATATGAGCTGCTTGCCGAGCAGAAGCAGAACAGAAAAGGCGGCATCGTATGAAGCAGATCTACACGACCACTCTGCGCCTAAACCTTGCGGATGAGGATGACCGCCGAGCCTACGAGCATTTGCAGAGGATGAACAAAAAGCAATATCGCTCTTACAGTAAGGCGATTGTTGCCGCCATCAACGACTACTTTGAACGACAGGCACGGCTTGCTTCTGATCCCTACTTGGAAACTCGTGAAAAAGAGGATGCTTTTCTCAGACGAATAACGGAAGCCATCGAACAGGGCTTGCGGTTTGCGCCCGTCGGTATGCCGATGTTCACACCGCCTGCTGCCGTTGAAGCTCCCTCTGTTGAGGATGACGAGAACATTTCTGCGGCATTGGACTTTGCGGATAGCTTCTGATACTACTATTGCCCTCGTTTGGTATTACTGCGATACCAAACGGGGGCATTTTTGCTACTACGAAGATTTACAGAAAAAGCGTGATACCAAACGGACGGGTATTTAGTATCTGTCTGATACCAAACAACCCTATTTTTACTACCACAGGAGGATTTTTTATGACCACAGACGAGAAGAAATTACTGCAAGCCAAGCACAGATTGGAGGAAGCCGAGATGCGTGACCGTAATAAGGAGCGAAAAGCGAGGACACGACGGCTGATCCAGGAGGGAGCGATTTTGGAGAAGGCATTACCTCATACAACACAGATGACTTTGGAACAGTTGGAGGATTATTTATGCAGTTTGGCACGGCAGAACTAAGACGAGGGGCGTTCGGGCAACCGAGCGTCCCGTTTCTTTTATCCCGAAGGGCGCACTTACTCACCACCTGCTAAAGCAGGCGGTGGTAGCCCTCCCGCTGGTCGGGCACGTGCGCTCTCCGAGGGGGATTGCGACTCCTGCGGGAGCCGCTGGACAAGGCTGCATTTCTGCCAAACTGCCAGCCTTGCCCATGCAGTCGACGCAGGGGTTTCCGTTTTGGAAGCCCCTGTTCATGGGGTGGTATATTGCCACCCCATCCCGCCGCCTGCCTGCGTCAACCTGCCACCGGCAGCTTGACACAGATACAGGGGTGGAACGAATCGTTCCGCCCCTGCTGGTGGTGCGTCGTATTTCACGACGCACTGAGCGAAAACAAGGGTGCCCTGTTTCGGGGCACCCCTTTCAGAAAGGACAAGGTAATTTATGGCAATTTATCATTTGGAGGCTAAGATAGTCAGCCGTGGAGCCGGGCGCTCTGCCGTGGCTGCTGCGGCCTATCTGAGCTGTTCCCGGATGCTCAATGAGTATGACGGGGTGCAGCACGACTACACCCGTAAACAGGGCCTTGGGTGGCGGCAGGTTTTTCTGCCAGCCACCGCCCCCGCAGAGTGGCAGAATCGGGAAACCCTGTGGAACGCCGTGGAGGAAACCGAAACCGCAAAGGACAGCCGCCTTGCCCGTGAATTTGTGGCGGCGCTGCCCATAGAACTGAGCCGGGAGGAACAAATCCAGCTCCTGCAAGATTTCATCAAGGAGCAGTTCGTGGCAGACGGAATGTGCGCCGATGCTGCCATCCACGACCCGTATCCTCCCGGACACAATCCCCATGCCCATATCCTGTTGACGGTGCGCCCACTGGATGAAAAGGGAAAATGGCAGTACAAAACTGAGAAAGAATATCTCTGCGTCAAAGACGGCGAGGAACGGGGCTTTACCGCCGCCGAGTTCAAACAGGCGCAGGCCGACGGTTGGGAGAAACAGTACCAGTACAAAGTGGGCAAAAAGAAGGTGTATATGGCCCCATCCGCAGCGCAGGCACAGGGCTATGAACGGGTATCCAAATACCCCAAAAGCACCAAATTCGGCAGACAGAATCCCATCACGGAACGCTGGAACAGCGACGAGCAGCTTGTTCTGTGGCGGGCTGCATGGGCAGATGTGGCAAACCGCCATCTGGAGCGCACCGGGCACGAAGAACGCATCGACCACCGCAGCCATGCTGAGCGTGGCCTGCTGGAGCGGCCCACGGTCCATGAGGGTGTGGTTGCCAGAGCCATGGAGAAAAAGGGTATTATCTCTGACCGATGTGAACTGAACCGGCAGATCAAGGCAGACAATGCCCTGCTCCGGGAGCTGAGAGGACAGGTCAAAAAGCTGGCGCAGGCAGTTAAAAATACCATCCCGGCGCTTGCCGAGGCCATGGAGAACCTGCGTAAAAATCTGCTGCTATTCTGCTATCAGATGGGGTATCTCCGCAAAGGCAAAGAACGCCTGAACGCTTCGCTGAATACGCTGCGTCCTGCCCTCACACAGTACAATCAGCTTGCAAAAGACATCCGGAATAAGGCGAAAGAGCGCCGCAGTCTGCTTTCCGAGAAAAAGGCGCTCTCTGCTGTCCATGTGTTCCGGCACCGTGAACTTGCGACTAAGATAACGGCACTGACAGAGGATTTGGAGGAACTGCGTTCTGAAAAGAATCTGCTTCTGGCCTCGCTGGCATATACCGAGGAAGATGCCGCCGATAAATTTCCCAAAGACATTGTAGCTATGGAACAGAGCCTAAAACGGTTGGAAGAACAGGAACAGAAATATTCTGCCGAGCTGGACGCTGCCCTGAACGAGTATGCTGGGCTTCGGGAGCAGGCCCAGGGCTTTGACCTGGTGCAGCTCTACGAAACAAAACAGTCCATCCGCCCCGGCAAGGAGCAGGAAGCGGAGCACCGGGCGCAGGAGGTTTACGGCGAGAAGTACAGCCCGCTTTTGATGTTTGACAGCAAAAAGGTGGTTTTCCGGATGTTGAATGAAGATATAGAGCGGCAGGCAGTACGGAGAATGATGCAGCAGGCACAGAAAGGGCAGCAGACCTCTCGAAAGAAAAATGAGCCGGAAAGATAAAATGAGGGGCGCAGGAAAAACCTGCGCCCCTCATGGGAGTAAAACGGTAAATGTGCCGTGACTTCTGCTGAACTTGCTGTTTCGTAAATTTATGCAGCTTTTGGAAGTGCCTTTTGGATTTAAGAACGGAGTTGTCTTACTTCCCAATCAGGCTTTTGCGCTTTGTCAGCAGGAAAGCCAGCAGGCCAATCAATCCAGCCAGAGAAATACCGGCGGTTCCCATCGAAACATAGACAATGGTTTTTAGGTTGGAATCCCCGGCTGCGGCGGTGGGAACAGCACCGGCGTTGAGTTCTGTCCCGTCGGTGAGGGTAACGATCAGCTCGCCGTTTTCATTGATGGAAACGCCGGAGATACCAACGCCGTCCTCGCCCTTTACCTTGCCGAGATTTTTCTCGGTGCCATCGGTGAGGGTGACGATCAGCTCACCATTTTCGTTCAGCTTGATGTCGGCAATTCCAACGCCGTCCGCGCCGTCTTTACCGTTCGCACCATTCTTGCCGTTGGCTCCGTCTTTACCGTTGATACCATCTTTACCGTCTTTGCCGTCTGCGCCATTGACGCCTGCGGCTTTAATGCCGGTATCGGTGGTTCCAATCCACCAGTTGCCGTTGCTGCCGATATACGGGGTCAGGCCATCCTTTCCGTCCTGACCGTCTTTACCATCGGAGCCATCGGAACCGTCCGAGCCGTCGCTTCCCTCGGCCTTGATGCCGGTGTCAACGCCGCCGATCCACCAGTTGCCGTTGTCGCCTATGTAGGGGGTATCGCCATCCTCGCCGGGGTCGCCCTTGTCACCCTTGTCGCCTTTGATACCTTGCAGGGCAGACAGGGCAATCAGGTTTTGCCAGTCGCTGTCGGCGTCATATTTCCATTGGATGTAGCCGCCCTCCACGCGAAGCTCCACCTGTTTGCCGTCGGCACCGTCGGAGCCGGTAATATCGGAGAGGTCAACCAAAGGCCGCCATGCGTCATCGCCCTCGCCCACATAGCGCCAAAGGATGCTGCTACCGTCGTTTTTCAGTTCTACCTCGCGGCCATCTTCACCGTCCTCGCCTTTCAGGTCGGAAAGGGGCATCAGGTTTTTCCAATCGGTGTCTGCGCCGGTGGTGTATCGCCACTGGATATAGCCATTGGCTACTTGCAGTTCCACTTCTCTGCCGTCGGCACCGTCTGCGCCGTCGCCGCCGGTGATAGCATCCAGCGCCACAAGGTCACGCCAGGCGGTGTCCGGCTCGTCTGTGTATTTCCATTGAATTTGTGTGCCGTTGTTCCGCAGTTCTACCTCGCGCCCGTCCTGACCGCCGGAATCGCCCACCAGCTGAATGTTACCCAGATCACGGATGGACGCTGTGCCGTCTTTCGCAGTAATCTTAACGTCCACCGTGCGGCTGGCAAAGTCGGTGCTTCTATTGTTTTCCTGCTCCGTATAGAGCCGCAGAGTGTAGTTCCCATCCGAAACGCCGGTCAGAGGAATATTGACCGTGCCGCTGGCGGCGGCGGTATCGCTCAGTTCGACCAGCTTGTTGTAATAGAGAACGTCCGTGCTGCCGTCCGGGGTCAGCACGCAGGAAAGGTACTGATTTTCGCCGGTGTTGGCAACATAGCCAAAGGAGAGGGTTTCGCCGGTCTGGGCCGCCTGTGTGGGATCGGCGGTCACGGACAGTTTCAGGCTGTCGTCAAAAACGGTATATTTATATTCCTCAAAGCCTTCCAGCACCAACGGGTAGGGGTTGCCGCCAATCGTTACCCTTTTGGCATCTTTTGCAAGGTAGAACGCATCGGAAATGTCCAGATAGAAGGCTGGGCGCACACCATTATAATACGAGGCGAAATCACTCGTCACATCGCCAGTATCTCCCTGCACAGCATAGACAGTAGTCCAACTCGTAGTATCATATGTCGTACGCAGCCAATAAAATCTTGCAAATGTCACATCATCATAAAGTTCACTCTTAAGAATCTCGGCGTCGGTTCTGTCCGCTTCGTCTTTGGAAAGAGGCCAAAACGGCTGATCATGCGCCGTTTCACCGCTGATCCCGTCCGCAGAAGTGAGAGTGCGGGGAACGATGAGGGAACTTTCTTTGCCGGCCAAATTAAGATTGGAGCTAAAATCTGCCATTTTTTGTTGCAAATCGCTGCCAAGATAGTTTGACGAGCTAGTTTGCGCCAGGATGACTTGGGCGCCCATGGCTTCCCGCGGATTTTCAAACAGGGTGACGGTGTTCTCCGGGCCGGGCACAGAGCCCTTTTCCCCCTGGCCCACCACATACCACCACTGGCCGCCGAAGGCCACCTGGATTCCCTCAACCTTTTCCGGCAGCGCCTCGGCTTTCACATACAGGGCAGGGCGGATGGAACCATTGGCAGTATCGAATTCAACGCTATTTACGAAAGGTACTGTCTGATTCACATTAACGTAATATACTACATAATTTGTGACACCAGTCGTATATGTAGCGACTTTACCAGTGCGGGTAAGGTAATTGCTTCCAAATTTTCGCATGGAAAAATCTAAAATTTCCACCTCACCTTTACTAAGCGGCCACAAAAGCTGATCAGTTGGTGATTCGCCCGAAATACCGTCCAGCGTGGTGCGGGCAACAATGCTATTTTTGTACGCTGACAGAGTGTCGTTTGCGATTTCCTCCATCTTTTGTTGCAGGGTGCTGTCCTTGTAATCTATACTATTTCCAAAAGCTGTATCGCCAAAGCCATTATTTTTCGCAAATAGGGTGTAGCAGCCAGAGGGGGCTTTTACGCCATCGCTTTCGGTGCCGATGATGTACCAGTCATACCCGGCAAAGGTCACGGTGTCGCCGATATTGTAGCTGCCTGCGGCAAAAGCCGTCGTGCCCATGCCCGGCACCAGCCCCACCAGCAGGCACAGGCAGAGCAGCGCGGCTAAAAATCGTTTTTTCATCTTATTTCCTCCTCATTGGCTCCGGGCTGTTCCGCTTTTGCCGCACCGGAGCGCATTTTCTCATTGTGGCAGACACCCAGCAGAGAGCCGGGGAACTGGTGGTAATGGCGGCAGGAGCCGCAGTCCACGCTTGCGGGGTCATCGTCCACCATGTCCGCATAGGGGGCAGGCGTCCTCAAAAGTCAAAAGAACAGGACGGCCTGACGGGGTATGACCGGGCTGTTTGCAGTAGTCCTCGTAGTCCTCCACCTCTCTTTGGAGATGGTCGTCCCAAAATACGGGGACTTCCACCACTTCGCCCTCAAATTCATACCGATTGTACTGCTCCATCACACAGCCTCCTTCCCATTGGTTTCGGTGTTTTGGTATCATCAAGCCTCTGGAATGAAAACGCCGGTGAGGGTGCGGCGCATTTGCGCCTTTATCTGTTTTTTATAACCGCCATACAAAGTCCGATGGCTGCACAACTACGGACACCCCCTTCCCGGTAATCGCGGGGATTTCCAAACAAAAAAAGGACGCACCACGCCCACAGAAAACCTGTGGACGCAGCACGTCCTTTTGTATGGCAATATGAAATTCAGGGCAGGAAAAACGGACAGACTTACCTTGTCTGTCTGTCTGTCTGTCTGTCTGTCTGTCTGTCTGTCTGTCTGTCTGTCTGTCTGTCTGTCTGTCTGTCTGTCTGTCTGTCTAATTATGGGGGTTAAATCCCATTTGTCAAGACCTTTTCTGTAAACTTTCATTTTTCTCCCCGCCCTTTGCCTGTAAGCATCGCCGCCTTCATGTTATTGTGTTCGGAAATTAACACAGCTTCATTTATACTACAAAAAAACAGGTTTGCCTATTACCCGTTTGGCCCCCCAAAACGGGTGCCCCCCGGAGGGAAAAAGCCGTGGTTTTTTCCCTCCGGGGCATCATTGCAGCATATATTTTTTGAGGTCTTTCCGGTTCTTGATACCCAATTTCCGCATGGCTTCAAAGATGTGCTTTTTGACCGTATTTGCCGAAATATCAAGGTGTTCCGCGATTTCCTGGGTCGTCCAGTTACGGGCTGCCAGCATCGCAATCGCAAACTCGGTGGTGGTCAAATCGTCCGCCACATCATGCCCGGTGACCGGGTTATGAACTCTACGCCAGCCGGAAGAGAAACGATAGGTAATGTCGATAATTCTTTTGAAATCTTCCGGCCATTTTGGTTTGATGGCCGCCTCCAGCATGGCCCCCAAAAGTCCGTGGTGTTCCCCAAAGCCCTCGATCAGATCGTCCGGGCGTGCAACCTCCCATGCCGTCAGAAGATGCGCCTGAGCGCGGTCGGTCTGCTTCATGCTCATGTAGTCCATCACCGCCACCAGATGCAGGTAGATGGCGGAAATGGGATAAGCGGATGCGCCCATGGCAAGGGCAGCCTCGACGATCCCGGCGCTGTGGCTGTATTCCTCTTTCAAGTAGAGATAGTGCGCCTGCACATACAGCGCAAAGGCTCGCACACCAGGCGGCAGCAGCGGCAGAAAATCTTCTGCGGGAGGCATTTCCTCCGGCAGCGGCAGGTGCAGCAGCACCGCCGCCCCAAACGCAACAAAGGCTTCCATAGCACGAACCGGCGAGGCGGTTTGCCCATCCGCAGCCAATGTGCTTTTAATCTCGTCCAGTGCATATCGGGCATGGTCAATCCGTCCCATGGTCAGGCAGGAATATGCAAAAATCCAGCAGGCAGAAAGACGGATGCCGCTGTCAGCCGCCGTAAGATAAACCTCGGTTTCCTGCATGGCTTTTTCCGCCTGTCCGCTGAAATAGTGATACTCCGCCAGAGCGATGTCCCTTTTCGGTCCGGCTTTCATTTTTTGAATCGTCTGCATACAGCGCCCCGGCTCAAAGGGCGTGTTAATCAGGGGCATAAAGCCGGGGAACAGCTCCGGCGCTTTTTTCGGCTTTGGGGGAGCCGCCTGTTTTTTCTGCTTGCGGGGATCGCCGGGTTTCTCCGCACTTTCCGGGATAGCCCACGAAGTGCCAAACCGTTCCGCACCGGGGATGCGCCCCTCGGAGCAGTATTGGTTGATCCGGCGCTCGGACACACCCCATTTTTCAGCCGCCACCCGGATAGATATATAACCTTCCATCTCACACCTCCTGTATGGAAATCGTTTGTGTTTGGTAAATGTATGACCATTTTTATTATATACGATTACTCGTAGAGTTTCAATGTTTTCGATACTCTGGCATCCTATATGTAGGCACAAATATTGCTGCAAGACAGATTCAAACATGGCAAAGAAAAAACACCCTTGACAAATCGCTTTCCAAAAAGCTATGTTGGAGGAGTTCGCCGCACGACAGGGCTTTACAAACATTGTCCATTTCACGGACGATGGCATTAGCGGCACTTGCTTTGACCGTCCCGGATTTTTGGCAATGATGAAAGAGGTTGAAGCCGGGAATGTGGAGTACCTGTGTATCAAGGACATGAGCCGCATGGGTCGTGACTATCTGAAAGTCGGTCAGATTATGGAAATCCTGCGTCAGCGTGGCGTTCGCCTTATCGCCATCAATGACGGCGTGGACAGTGCCAGAGGGGACGATGATTTTACCCCTTTCCGCAACATCATGAAGAACATAAGCTGTTTGGGAAGGGTGTTCTGCTGAATCACTCTTTTTCGACAAAGCGATGCGGTTCAATCGCAAACCGTTTTTATAGAATGTTGTCAGGTATATGCC
>NZ_JBQKJT010000021.1:0-41142 GCF_052117125.1 Candidatus Avoscillospira sp. LCP25S3_F1
GGAAAACTGCTGAAATGCGCTTCCAAGAATGTATTGCCACTCTCATATAACAGTTAATGATATCATTTATCATTTTTTATCATTTTTTCGCATTTACTCTTGACATCTGCGGCTGCTCCGGTGGAAAAATGCTGCTGCGGACAAAAGGCCGCCGTCCGCCACCCGCGATGGGGTGGTGACGGCGGCCTTGCGGCATACGCCGCGTGGATTGCGCCATCTGCGGATGGCGCTTTGGGACGATGGGGGATTTTGCGCCGTGCGCGGCGCGGGTGTTTTGCTGGCTGCGGCCAGCGGGGATTTCGCCCGCTGCGGCGGGCGACCAGAGGCGCTGCCTCTGGACTCCGCGATTTTTTGAAAAAAATCGAGTAAAACTTTTATCGATTTGGTGCGGGTTAGCCCATTTTCTCGCGGATTTTGGACAGACGCTCCAGCGCCTCGTTGAGGGTCTCGTCCACCTTGGCAAAGTGCAGCCGGACGATATTGTTGACGTTCTCCTTGAAGAAGGAGGTACCGGGTACGGCGGCAACGCCGACCTTCCGGGCCATCTGCTCGCAGAATTCCACGTCGGACTGGCCGGGCTTCATAAAGGGACCGATATCGGCCAGGACGAAATACGCGCCCTGGGGGTCCGTGTAGGGGATGCCGATGCGGTCCAGGCCCTCAGTGAACAGCTTTTTCATGTGGGCGTAGTGGGCGCCGAACTCCTCATAGTAGCTGTCGGGCATATCCAGACCCACAATGGCGGCTTCCATCAGGGGAGAGGCCGCGCCCACGGCGTTGAAGTCGTGGTACTGCTTGATCTTGTCCATGATCTCCTTGGGGGCGATGGCGTAGCCCAGACGCCAGCCGGTGATGGAGTAGGTCTTGGAGAGGGAGGAGCAGGACACGGTGCGCTCCCACATGCCGGGGATGGAGTTCATATAGGTGTGCTTGTGGCCCTCGTAAACAATGTGCTCGTAGACCTCGTCCATGATGGCGTAGACGTCGTACTTGATGCACAGTTCTGCAATCTGCTTCAGTTCTGCCTCGGTGAACACCTTGCCGCTGGGGTTGGAGGGGTTGCAGATGATGATGGCCTTGGCTCCCTGCTTGAAGGCGTCCTCCAGCACATTGGCGTCGAAGTTGAATGCGGGAGGCGTCAGGGGCACGAAGACCGGTTCGCAGTCGGCGAAGATGGCCTGGGCCCGGTAGTTTTCAAAGTAGGGGGAGAACATAACGACTTTGTCGCCGGGGTTGGTCAGGGCAAACAGCGTATCCACCATGGCCTCGGTGGAGCCGATGGTGACGACCATTTCCGTGTCGGGGTTCAGGGTGCGGCCCATGAACCGGCCGCACTTCCGGGCCAATGCGGCGCGGAAATTGGGGGCGCCCATGGTGATGGGGTACTGGTGGGGCCCCTGGTAGGCCACCTCGGCCAGACGGTCCAGCATGGCCTTGGGGGGATCAAAGTCGGGGAAGCCCTGGGCCAGGTTGATGGCGCCGCAATCCAGGGAAATACGCGTCATGCGGCGGATGACGGAGTCGGTGAACAGATCGCACTTACGGCTGAGTGGTTGCATGATATGGTACCTCTTTCTTGGAAATTCAGTGGATGCCCAGCTCGTCGCTGGTGGCAATGGCGATGTTGTGGGATTGCAGCAGGGCAGTGAACTTGGCCTCGTCGGAGACGCGGAACACCATATAGGCGTTGCCGTTCTGGTTGGTGAACAGGGAATACATATATTCGATGTCCAGTTGGCCCTCGGCCAGCAGGGCCAGCACCTTGGCCAGACCGCCGGGGGCGTCGGGAACGGAAATCACCAGCACCGGCGTCTTGGACAAAATGAACCCCTGCTCCAGGAGAATGTCCGTGGCCGTTTGGGTCTGGTCCACGATGATGCGGAGGATGCCGTAGTCGGTGGTCTCTGCAATGGACAGGGCCCGCAGGTCGATGCGGTGATCGGCCAGAATCTTTGTGATCTGGGCCAGCTGGCCCACACGGTTTTCCAGGAATACGGAGATCTGATGGATGGACATGGGACAACCTCCTTAAATCTTGCGCTTGTCGATGATGCGGACGGCCTTGCCCTCGCTGCGGGCGATGGTCTTGGGGGCCACCAGCTTCACCCGGGCGTAGATGCCCAGCATGGCCTTGAGGGCCGCCACCAGGGATTTTTCCATCTCGGTGATCTTGCCCAGGGAGTCGGAGAAGTTCTCCGGCGTCATCTCCACCAGTACGTCCAGGGTGTCGGAGTTGTTGACCCGGTCCACAATGATCTGGTAGTTGGCCTGATAGCCCTGCTCGATGAGGACGGCTTCGATCTGGGACGGGAACACGTTGACGCCCTTGACGATGAGCATATCGTCGCTGCGGCCCATGGGCTTGCTCATCTTTACCAGCGTTCTGCCGCAGGAGCACTGTTCTCTTGTCAGCACGCAGATGTCACGGGTCCGGTAGCGCAGCAGCGGAAACGCCTCCTTGGTGATGGAGGTGAACACCAGTTCGCCCTTGGTGCCCTCGGGCAGGACCTCGCCGGTGTTGGGGTCGATGATCTCGGCAATAAAGTGGTCCTCGTTGATGTGCATACCCGTCTGTTCGCTGCACTCAAAGGCCACGCCGGGGCCGGAGGTCTCCGTCAGACCGTAGATATCGTAGGCCTTGATGCCCAGCTGCTTTTCAATGTCCCGGCGCATTTCCTCGCTCCAGGCTTCCGCGCCGAAAATACCGGCTTTCAGCTTGATCTGGTCCCGCAGGCCCCGCTCGTGGATGGATTCGGCCAGATAGGCCGCATAGGAGGGGGTACAGCAGAGAATCGTGGACTGCAAATCCACCATAAATTGCAGCTGCCGGTCCGTGTTGCCGGAGGACATGGGCAGCGTCAGGCAGCCGACTTTATGGCTGCCGCCGTTGAGGCCGGGGCCGCCGGTGAACAGGCCGTAGCCGTAGCACACCTGGCACACGTCCTCGTCGGTGCCGCCGGCGGCCACGATGGCCCGGGCGCAGCAGTCCTCCCACAGGTCGATGTCGGGCTGGGTGTAGAAGGCCACCACCCGCTTGCCGGTGGTGCCGGAGGTGGACTGGATGCGGACGCAGTCCTTCAGCGGTTTGGCCAACAGGCCGTAGGGGTAGGCGTCGCGCAGATCGTCCTTGCTGAGAAAAGGCAGCTTGTGGAGGTCGGCGACGCTTTGAATGTCGTCGGGCGTCACGCCCTTCTCCTCCATCTTTTTGCGGTAATAGGGGACGTTGTCCCAGACATGGCGCACCTGCTTCACCAGGCGCTCATTCTGCAATGCCAGCATGGTTTCCCGGCTGGCACATTCCATTTCGGGCTGATAATATCGTTCCATGGGGGCGGTTCGTTCCTTTCTCTTTCCGGTTGATTAGGCGTTGCGGCCCAGGGTGAACGCCTTTTTGTTCAGTTCCAGGAATTTCTCGGGGACACTGTGCTCAATGGCAGTCATCCAATCCTCCAGGGGCATATCAAAGCACTTGGACAGACGGCCCATGAGCACAATATTGACGGCCTTGGCGCTGCCCGCTTCCTCCGCCAGCTTTAATGCGTCGATGGCGTCCACGTTTAATCCCTTGGCTTCCATCTTGGCCACCAGGTTTTCCGGATAGGATGCCGCGCCGGTGATGACCGGCATGGGGTTGATCTGCTGGGTGTTGGTGACGATGGTGCCGCCGGGTTTCAGGTATTCGGTCCAACGGGCGGCTTCCAGCAGCTCAAAGGACACGATGTAGTCGGCCTGACCCTTGTCGATGATGGGGGAGTACACCTTGTCGCCGAAGCGGACGTAGGTGACGACGCTGCCGCCCCGCTGGCTCATGCCGTGGACCTCCGACACCTTGATGTCGTGGCCCCGGGTCAGCAGCAGCCGGCCCAGGAGCTTGGAGGCCAGGAGGCTGCCCTGACCGCCCACGCCGACGATCATAATGTTTTTCGTTTCCATGTTCAGTCCTCCTTCGGCAGCTGCAGGGCGTCAAACTTGCACAGCTGCTGGCACACGCCGCAGCCGGTACACAGGGTGTTGTCGATTTTGGCCGGGCCGCCGATCATGCTGATGGCGGGACAGCCGATCTTCATGCACATACCGCACTCCTTGCATTGGTCGGCGTCCACAAACAGGGGTTTGCCGTGCTTGACGGTCTTCAACAGGGCGCAGGGACGGCGGGAGATAATCACCGACGGCTCATCGGCGGCCAGTTCCTCCCGAACGGCTTCGTCACATTCCTTGAGGTTGTAGGGGTCCACCACCCGGACCCGGCGGATGCCGATGGCATGGCACAGGGTCTCCAGATCGATCTTGGTGGCCGGGTCGCCCTTGAGGTTGAAGCCCGTGGTGGGGTTCTGCTGGTGGCCGGTCATGCCGGTGATGGAGTTGTCGAGAATGATGACCGTGGCATTGGATTCGTTGTAGGCCACATTGACCAGACCCGTCATGCCGGAGTGCATAAAGGTGGAATCGCCGATGACAGCCACGGTGTTTTTGCTGTCGCCGCCGGACTTTAAGAAGCCGTGGAGACCGGAGACGGACGCGCCCATGCAGATGGTGGCGTCCATGGCGGCCAGGGGGGCCACCGCGCCCAGGGTATAGCATCCGATGTCGCCCATGACCGTCAGCTTGTTCTTTTTCAGCGTATAGAACAGGCCCCGGTGGGGACATCCGGCGCACATGACCGGAGGACGGGCCGGAATGGGTTCGTCGAGAACGGGGCCTGCCTTGGGAGCCCGGCCCAGCTTTTCCGCCACGATGTTCTGGCTCAGCTCGTCGATGCAGGAGAAGCGCTCCTTGCCCACCACTTCCACGCCGATGTTACGGCAATGGTCTTCGAGGAAGCCGTCCAGCTCCTCCACCACCAGCACCTGCTCGACAGACGCGGCGAAGTCGAGGATCTTCTGGACCGGCAGAGGCCAGATCATGCCCAGTTTCAGTACCGGGTAGGTGTCGCCGCAGACCTCTTTCACATATTGATAGCTGGTGGAACCGGTGATGATGCCGATTTTGTGATCGGTTCCCTCTTCGACCCGGTTGATCTCGGCGGTTTCGGCCCAGGCCGTCAGATCGGCGGTCCGCTGCTCCACCACCGGGTGGCGGCGCTTGGCGTTGCCGGGCATCATGATGTACTTGGCGCCGTTCTTTTCGTAGGGCTTTGCGGGGGCTTCCACCCGGTCGGACGTCTCCACAACGCTCTGGGAGTGGGATACGCGGGTACACATCTTCAGCAGCACCGGCGTGTCGAACCGCTCCGACAATTCATAGGCCAGCTTGGCAAAGGCCAGACCCTCGGCGGAGTCGGCAGGCTCCAGCATGGGAATCTTGGACGCTTTGGCATAGTGGCGGGAATCCTGCTCGTTCTGGGAGCTGTGCATGCCTGCGTCGTCGGCCACGGCGATGACCATACCGGCGTTGACGCCGGTGTAGGAAATGGTGAACAGCGGGTCGGCGGCCACGTTGAGGCCCACATGCTTCATGCCGCAGAAGCTGCGGTGACCGGCCAGGGACGCGCCGAAGGCCGATTCCATGGCCACCTTCTCATTGGGGGCCCATTCGGCGTAGATCTCCGGATACTTGGCGGCGGCCTCGGTGATCTCCGTGCTGGGGGTGCCGGGGTAGCTGGAGACGAAGCTGCATCCGGCCTCGTAGAGGCCGCGGGCAACGGCTTCGTTGCCCAGCATCAGCGTTTTCATGGTTACAGTTCCTCCTTTACAGTTTCGCGTGGGTTTCCGATGGAGTCCTTGGCGGTGACCACCACTTTTTGCTCGTAGCAGGCGAAGACCTGTTCCACGTGCTGTTGGAGGGGCGGCCGGGTCAGCATACTGACCGCCGGGACGATGACAAGCCCCGCCAGCATACAGAACGCGCCGGCGTTGATGGGCGATTGGAGCAGGGTGGGGAAGGCTTTGCCGAAAAAGATGTTGGCCAGCATGACCACTGTGGAAAAGGCAAAGCTGACGGCGCAGGCGGCCTTGGTGGTGCGCTTCCAGTAGAGACCGTAGAGGAACGGGGCCAAAAACGCGCCGGCCAGCGCACCCCAGCTGACGCCCATGAGCTGGGCAATAAATGTGACGCTGGAGCGGTACTGGATAATGGCCAGCACCACGGAAATGGCGATGAACACCACGATCAGCAGGCGAATGAGGAAAATCTGCTGTTTTTCTCCCATGTTCTTTTTGAAGATGGGCTTGATGAAATCCAGCGTCAATGTGGAGCTGGACGTGAGCACCAGGGAGGACAGGGTGGACATGGAGGCCGACAGCACCAGGATCACCACCAGGGCGATGAGGATGGTGGGCAAACCCTCCAGCATGGTGGGGATGATGGAGTCGTAGCCGTTCTGGGCCACCAGCTCCGGCGTGGAGAAGAGCCGTCCGAAGCCGCCCAGGAAGTAACAGCCGCCGGAGACCACCAGGGCGAACAGTGTGGAGATGATCATGCCCTTGTCGATGGCCTTTTCACTTTGAATGGCGTAGAACTTCTGAACCATCTGGGGCAGTCCCCAGGTGCCCAGGGACGTCAGCAGCACCACGCCCAGGAGCCCCACCGGGTCGGGGCCGAAGAAGGAGGCGAAGATGCCGGGGGTCTCCGACGTGGCCGGGTCGCTGACCCGGGCCAGGCCGTCCAACGCTTCCAGGAAACCGCCCTGGGTCTGGAGCACGGCGGCCACCACGGCAACAATGCCCACCAGCATAATGATGCCCTGAATGAAATCGTTGATGGCCGTGGCCATGTAGCCGCCGGCGATGACGTAGACGCCGGTGAGAACGGCCATGGCGATGACACAGATGGAGTAATCGATGTGGAAGGCCATGCCAAAGAGACGGCTCAGGCCGTTGTAGAGGGACGCGGTGTAGGGAATCAGAAACAGAAAGATGATGGCCGACGCCGCCAGCTTCAGCCCTCGGCTGTGGAACCGATTGGCGAAGAACTGGGGCATGGTGGCGCTGTCCAGATGCTGGGTCATGATGCGGGTCCGCCGTCCAAGAACGGCCCAGGCCAGCAGGGAGCCCAAAAGAGCGTTGCCGATGCCCGCCCAGGTGGCGGCCACGCCGAATTTCCAGCCGAACTGTCCGGCGTAGCCCACGAAGACCACGGCGGAGAAGTAGCTGGTGCCGTAGGCGAAAGCCGTGAGCCAGGGGCCAACGGAGCGGCCGCCGAGCACGAAGCCGCTGACGTCGGTGGTGTGGCGGCGGCAGTACAGGCCGATGTAGATCATGACGGCGAAGAAGACGGCCAGCATGGCAACTTTAATCAATAAATCCATAAATAGTACCTCCAAGAGCGATCAAGCAATCGTTTCGTTTAATGGGTCGTTTGTTCCTCTACGAGACGGCTGCTGCAATATCGCTCCCGGAGCACCGGCTTTTCAATTTTGCCGGTGGGATTGCGGGGAACCTTGTCAAAGATGATGCGTCTGGGCCGTTTGTACCGGGGCAGCTCGGCGCAGAAGGCGTTGAGTTCGTCTTCGGTGCAGGTCTGACCGTCGGCCACCTGGACGATGGCCGCGGCGATTTCGCCCAGGCGGTGATCCGGCAGGCCGATGACGGCCACGTCGGAAATTTTGGGGTTTTGACGGAGAAAATCCTCGATTTGCACCGGATAGAGATTTTCACCGCCGGAGATGATGACGTCCTTCTTCCGGTCCACCAGATAGTAGAAGCCGTCCTCGTCCTTCCGGGCCATGTCGCCGGTCCACAGCCAGCCGTCGTGGAGGACTTCCGCCGTGGCTTCCGGGTTCTTGTAGTAGCAGACCATGACGCCATCGCCGCGGAGGGCCAGTTCGCCCACTTCGCCGTCGGGGACGTCGTTGCCCTGTTCGTCCACGATGCGGGCCTCCCAGCCGAAGCCGGGCTTGCCGATGGCGCCCACCTTGTCGATGTTCTCCACGCCCAGATGGACCGCGCCGGGGCCGATGGATTCCGAAAGGCCGTAGTTGGTGTCGTACTGGTGATGGGGGAACAGCTTCATCCACCGGTGAATCATGCTGGGCGGCACCGGCTGTGCGCCGATGTGCATGAGCCGCCACTGGTCCAGCATGTAGTGGTTCAGGTCGATGCGGCCCGATTCGATAGCTTCCAGCAAATCCTGGCACCAGGGGACCAGCAGCCAGACAATGGTGCATTTTTCCTCGGTGACGGCCCGGAGAATCCACTCGGGCTTGACGCCCCGCAGGAGTACGGCTTTGCTGCCGGAGTAGAGGGAGCCGAACCAGTGCATCTTTGCGCCGGTGTGGTACAGGGGCGGGATGCAGAGGAACACATCGTCCCGGGTCTGGCCGTGGTGGGCCTGTTCCGTGCGGCAGGCGGCCACCAATGCTTTGTGCTTATGTAAAATGGCCTTGGGAAAGCCGGTGGTGCCGGAGGAAAAGTAGATGGCCGCGTCGTCGGTCTCGTCCAGGGCCACCGGGGGCGCGCTGGAGGAACAGAACGTCACCAGACGGCAGCAGTCCTCGGCGTACTGGGGCACATCCCGGCCCACATAGAACAGCAGCTTGACGCCGGGAATGTTGTCAATGATGGGGTCCATGCGGCTGACAAACTCGGGACCGAAGACCAGCACCGACACGTCGGCCAGATCGAGACAGTACTGGATTTCATCGCTGGAATAGCGGAAATTCATGGGAACGGCAATGCACCCGGCTTTCAGAATGCCGAAGTACAGGGGCAGCCATTCCAGGCAGTTCATCAGCAGAATGCCGACTTTTGTACCCTTCTGCAAGCCGCGGCTCAGCAGCAGATTGGCAAAGCGGTTGGCCTTGCGGTCAAAGTCCCGCCAGGTCATCTCCCGCCGGTAGGGGGCGTCGGGGCGGGCGCTTTCGATCAGGCTGAAATCCCGCCAGGTGACGGCCTTGTCCCGTTCTTCCGAGGGGTTGATCTCCACCAGAGAGACCTCGGAGCCGTAGAGCCGTGCGTTTCGCTCCAAAAATTCCGTAATGACCATAAGTTTTCGTCTCCTTACCAGTGTTGTTCCGGCAGAGAACAAAAAACGCCCTCTGCCGCAAGAGCAGAGGACGAGAAAATCCCGTGGTACCACCTCAATTTACCGTTCATGACGGCCTCATGGAGCCCCGCAGGCCCCTGCGCTGTAACGGGCGACCCGTCGGCGTCTACTGACCTGAAAAACTGTTCGACACCGCCGCTCCGAAGGGTATTCCCCCAACGGCTCCCGGCTGCCTTGCACCAGACGGCAGCTCTCTGGACGGTCCTCCGAAGGGGTACTTTGCTTCATCATTGCGTTTTGCTATTAGATTGACTTTATCACATTTACCTGCTAAAGTCAATGGCCTGGAAAGAAATTCTCTGTCTTTTTTTCGGTAATAAAGCCATTGACGGTCATGGCGGCCACATGGGTGCCCACATCGTCGGTGAAATCGACGGTGTAGTGGCAGGTGGTGCGGCCGGAGCGGACACAGGAGGCCGTAGCCGTCAGGATTTTGCCCCGGGCCGGGGCAAAATAGGTAATATCGTGCTGGAGGGAGATGGTGACCCGCTCGGCGAAACTGTTGGCGGCCACGGCAAAGGCCAGGTCTCCCAGCGTGAAGATGGCGCCGCCCTGGGGGGTTCCGGCGGCATTGCAGTGGCGGGGCTCCAAACGCAGCTGGCAGACGGACCGGCCCGGGGCGGCGTCTACGATGGTCACGCCGGTGACCTCGGAGGCGAACCGGTCGGCCTTGAAAAATTCCTGGATTTCGGCAAGGGTGGGCATGGAATTGGCTCCTTTCATTGGGGGGAAAATGACGATGGCCCCCGGACACCGCCCCACAAGGGCGGGCCCGGGGGCCATGGCCTTGCGGCCGGGGGTTCCGCCATCTGCGGATGGCGGTTTGGGACGATGGGGGATTTCGCGCCGTGCGCGGCGCGGGAGTTTCGCCCGCTGCAGCGGGCGACCGGGGCTTTGCCCCTGGACCCCACAATTTTTTTGTAAAAAAATTGACTAAAAACTTTTATATTGAAAGTTTTACTCGATTTTTTTCAAAAAATCGCGGGGGTATGGGGGCAGCGCCCCCATGGATGCCTTAGAGCTCACACGTTCCCACAGTTCTGGGGAAGGGCAGCACGTCGCGGATATTGCTCACGCCGGTCATATACATAATCATCCGCTCGAAGCCCAGACCGAAACCGGCGTGACGGGCGGAGCCGTACTTTCTGAGGTCCAAGTAGAAGCCGTAGTCATCTTCCTTCAGGCCCAGCTCGTGCATCCGCTCCAGCAGTACGTCGTAGTTGTCCTCACGCTGGCTGCCGCCGATGATCTCGCCGATGCCGGGCACCAGGCAGTCCATGGCGGCCACGGTCTTGCCGTCGGGGTTCAGCTTCATATAGAACGCCTTGATCTCCTTGGGGTAGTCGGTGACGAACACGGGGCGCTGGAACACCTGCTCGGTGAGATACCGCTCATGCTCCGTCTGCAAATCGCTGCCCCAGTGGACCGGGTACTCGAATTCGCTGTTGTGCTCCTCGAGAATCTTGATGGCGTCGGTGTAGGTGATGTGGCCGAACTCGGAGTTCATCACATGGTTGAGCCGCTCCAGCAATCCCTTGTCCATAAACTGGTTGAAGAACGCCATTTCCTCCGGAGCATGCTCCAGCACATAGGAGATGATGAACTTGATCATGTCCTCGGCCAGACGCATGTCGTCTTCCAGATCGGCAAAGGCGATTTCCGGCTCAATCATCCAGAATTCGGCGGCGTGGCGGGTGGTGTTGGAGTTTTCCGCCCGGAACGTGGGGCCGAAAGTGTAGATGTTGCGGAACGCCATAGCGAAGGTCTCGCCGTTGAGCTGGCCGGACACGGTCAGATTGGTGGGCTTGCCGAAGAAGTCCTGTTTGTAGTCCACCTGACCATCCTCCGTGACGGGGAGACGGTCCAGGGGCAGGGTGGTCACCTGGAACATTTCGCCTGCGCCTTCGCAGTCGGAACCGGTGATGAGGGGGGTGTGGGCGTAGACAAAGTCGCGCTCCTGGAAGAACTTGTGGATGGCGTAGGCCACCAGGGAGCGGACGCGGAACACGGCCTGGAAGGTGTTGGTCCGGGGCCGCAGATGGGTGATGGTCCGCAGATACTCCAGGGTGTGACGCTTCTTTTGCAGGGGATAGTCGGGGGTGGAAGCGCCCTCCACAACCACCTCGTCGGCCTGAATCTCAAAGGGCTGTTTGGCCTCGGGGGTCAGGGTCAGGGTGCCGCGGACAATCAGGGCCGCACCTACATTGGTCTTGGAGATCTCAGCAAAATTCTCCATGGTGTCGTGGTATACCACCTGCACCGGCTGAAAGAAGGTGCCGTCGCTGAGGACGATAAAGCCAAAGGCCTTGGAGGCCCGGACGGAGCGGACCCAGCCGCCGACACTGACGGTCTTACCGGCATAGGCTTCCGTGTTTTTAAATAATTCACGGACAGAAATCAACTGTTCCATAGTATATACCCTTACTTTCGTAATAATTTTTTACAGCAATGTCACACCTGCGGCTTCGCAGCCCTTACGGGTTTTCTCGTCCCACAGGCTGCACTGGACCTCGCCGATGTGACAGGTGCCGATGAGCTGCATGCACAGACGGGACTGGCCGATGCCGCCGCCCATGGTCAGGGGCAGCTTGCCCTCCAGCAGCATCTTGTGGAAAGGCAGCTCCCGGCGGTCGTCGCAGCCGGCCAGCGTCAGCTGACGATCCAGGGATTCGGGGCTGACGCGGATGCCCATGCTGGACAACTCAAAGGCCCGGCCCAGAACGTCGTTCCACACCAGCAGGTCGCCGTTGAGCTGCCAGTCGTCATAGTCGGGGGCGCGGCCGTCGTGGGGTTTGCCGGACTTCAGCTTGCCGCCGATCTGCATGAGGAACGTGGTGGGATGGTCTTTGACGAAGGCGCTTTCCCGTTCGGAGCTGGTCAGGTCCGGATACCGGTCCTCCAGTTCCTGGGTGGTGATAAAGGTCACCTCCCGGTGGATGGTGGTGTGAAGGCTGGGGAACGCCACGCCCAGGGAGTCGGCCGTGTCGCAGATGGCGGCCACAATGGCCCGCACTGTGGACTGCAAATAGGGGATGGTCCGTTCCTCGGCGGTAATGACCTTTTCCCAGTCCCACTGGTCCACATAGATGGAGTGGAGGTTGTCCACCTCTTCATCCCGGCGGATGGCGTTCATGTCGGTATAGAGGCCCTTGCCCTCCCGGAAGCCGTAGCGCAGCAGCGCCAGCCGCTTCCACTTGGCCAGGGAGTGGACCACCTGGGCGTTGGCGTGGACGTCGGGAATGTCGAAGGCCACGGGACGTTCCACGCCGTTCAAATTGTCATTGAGGCCCGAATTTTCCTCCACGAACAGCGGCGCGGACACGCGGCGCAGATTCAGGGCGTTGCAGAGATTCTGCTGAAAGGTGCTCTTGATGAATTCGATGGCCCGCTGCATCTCATAGCCGGACAGCGGGGGCCGGTATCCCTGCGGGATGGTCAGTTTGCTCATAATCGGTACCCCTTTGACAAAAACTTGCAGCGCAGCAGCGCGCCGCAGTGCTGTTTCCAACATTCTCCTTAGTATACGATATTCTGCGCGCTTTTACAAGCCCTCAATCCCGGTCCGGCGGCAGTTCCAGCAGTTCCAGCAGATAGTCCCGGGCCTGTAGGGCGGTTTTCAGGTGGTAATTGCAGACAAAATCGATTTCCTCCGTGCTCTTGCGGCCGGTATTGTCCGGCAGCGTCAGACCCAGCGCTTCCAGACGGCGGCGGTTGTCCGCGTCGGGGATGCCCGGCAGGTCCAGGGTACACAGGGCCGACAGCTCCTGTTCCATGCGGTCGGCCAGCTGGAGCAGGCCCCGCAGAAAACAAACATCCCGGTCATGGGCCTCCCGGCGGCGGAAGTGCTGACGGCGGAAAATGTCCAGTTCCACATCCAGCGCCCGCAGGTCCGTCACCAGGGGCGTCAGGTCCGGCGTCAGGTCGTGGACAAACCGCTGTTCCAGACAGCCGGGAACGGCATCGGCCAGTTTGTGCAGGAGATTGGTCACCCGGTGGCGGTTGTTGTAGGGCTTGATCAGCATATTGACGGCCAGGGCTACGATCAGACCGATGGACGTATCGATGAGCCGGAAGCCCAGGGCCACCAGCGGCGGATCGCCGCCGGTGTTGACACAGACGGACAGCACGATAATTGCCGTCAGAGACACGGCATAATAGAGCTTGAACATACCGCACAGGACCAGGGCCACCAGGACGCCGCCGCCGATGAGCAGCACCGACGGGTTGGGGTCCACCACCAGCAGCAGCATACTGACCAGGCCGCCCAGGATGACGCCGACAAACTGGGTTTTGGCGGCATCCAATGATTCCCGCAGCGTCCGGGCCATGGCGACCACGGCGCCCAGGCCCGCAAAGATGGGGCTGTAGGACTGGAAGAGCCGGGCAATGGCCAGCGCGATGGTGACGGCCAGGGCGGTTTTGAACATCCGCAGACCGATGTGCAGATGGAGCTTCTGGTGATGTTTCATGGGGCCTCCTTTTCCAGCGTGTGCAGCGCTTCTGTCTATACCATACCATACCGCCCGGAAAAGGCAAGGACAGATTTGTGAATTTTGTATGACTACTAGGATGCCCCGGAACGGGAAAATGTTGCAAAAAAGGCCGCCGTCCGCCACCCGCGATGGGGTGGGGACGGCGGCCTTGCGGCATATGCCGCGGGGATTTCGCCCGCTGCGGCGGGCGACCGGGGACGCTGTCCCCTGGACCCCTGCGATTTTTTGAAAAAAATCGAGTAAAACTTTTACTTTGGGTTATTCCAGCTCGAACGCGCCGGTGTACAGTTGGTAATACTTGCCCTTCTGAGCAATCAGTTCGTCGTGGGAGCCGCGCTCGATGATACGGCCCTGCTCCAGCACCATAATGGCGTCGGAGTTCTTGACGGTACTCAGCCGGTGGGCGATGACAAACACCGTCCGGCCCTGCATCAGCTGGTCCATACCCCGCTGAACAATGGCTTCCGTTCTGGTATCGATGGAGGATGTGGCCTCATCAAGAATCATAACCGGGGGATCGGCCACGGCGGCACGGGCAATGGAAAGCAACTGCCGCTGGCCCTGGGACAGCCGTCCGCCGTCGCCCTCGACCATGGTGTTGTAGCCGTCCGGCAGACGGGTGATGAAATCGTGGGCGTTGGCCAGCTTTGCCGCCGCAATACATTCTTCATCGGTGGCGTCCAGCTTGCCATATCGGATATTGTCCATGATGGTGCCGGTGAACAGGTTTACATCCTGGAGCACGATGCCCAGGGAGCGGCGCAGATCGGGCTTTTTGATTTTGTTGATGTTGATGCCGTCATAGCGGATCTTGCCGTCTGCAATGTCATAGAACCGGTTGATCAGGTTGGTGATGGTGGTTTTGCCTGCGCCCGTCGCGCCGACAAAGGCGATTTTCTGGCCGGGCTTGGCGTACAGCGTCACATTGTGCAGCACCGTCTTTTCCGGCGTGTAGCCGAAGTCCACATCGAAGAACCGCACGTCGCCGGTCAGCTTCGTATAGGTGAGGGTGCCGTCATGGTGAGGATGTTTCCAGGCCCACAGGTGGGTCCGCTCATTGGTCTCCGTCAACTCGCCGTTCTCGTCGTACTTGGCGTTGACCAGCGTAACATAACCGTTGTCCTGCTCCGGCTCCTCGTCCATCAGCTCAAAGATACGCTCCGCACCGGCCAGAGCCATAATAACGGAGTTCATCTGCTGGGAAATCTGGCTGACGGGCTGGGTGAAGCTCTTGGACAGGGTCAGGAACGAAGCAATGGTACCGAGGGTCATGGTGCCGACGCCGGTCAGGGTCAGGTTGGGCACACCGGCAATGGCCAGTGCACCGCCGACGATGGCAATGAGCACATACTGCAAATTGCCCAGGTTCATCATAACGGGCATCATAATGTTGGCAATGCCGTTGGCGAGGGTGGCGTGGGCGCAGAGCTCATCGTTTTTGCGGTCAAATTCCTCTTTGGTGGCTTCCTCATGGCAGAAGACTTTGATAACCTTCTGACCGTTGATCATTTCTTCAATGTAGCCGTTGACGTCGCCCAGGGCTCTCTGCTGGTTAATGAAGTATTTGGCGGAGCGGCCGGCCATGGCTTTCATGACGTTCATCATCAGAATCAGGAACACCAGAACGAAGATGGTCAGCCAGACGCTCATCTTCAGCATGGAGAAGAAGACGGCGATAATCATGGAGCCGGAGGAGATGACGTTGGGAATGGACTGGGTAATCATCTGTCGTAGTGTATCGGTGTCATTGGTGTAATGGCTCATGATGTCGCCATGGGAGTGGGTGTCGAAGTAGCGGATGGGCAGCGTCTGCATGTGGTTGAACATCTCGTCGCGGATGTCCTTGAGGACGCCCTGGGAGATGCGGGCCATCATGCGGGTGTAGGCAAAGGCCGACAGAACACCCAGCGCATACACCGAGCCCATGGTGACGAGGATTTTCAGCAGGGGGGTGAAATCGGGGGCGCTGGTACCCAGCATGGGGGTGATGTAGTCGTCGATCAGGGTTTGCAGGAACAGAGACGATGAGACGTTGGCAATGGAGCTCATGAGGATGAAGCAGACCACCAGGATAAAGCGGACCCGGTACTGGCCTACAATGTAGTTCATGAGCCGCTTGGCGGTGGTTTTGACCTGCTTGGGCTTGTGGCCGGAGGATTTATTGGGCAGCGGGGGCATTGTCGTCGTCTCCTTTCACTTGGGATTCATAGACTTCGCGGTAGATGGGGTTGGAGGCCAGCAGTTCCTCGTGGGTACCCACGGCGTTGACGCGGCCGTTGTCCAGAACGATGATGCGGTCGGCGTCCTGAACAGAAGAAACGCGCTGGGCAATGATGATCTTGGTGGTGTCGGGAATCTCCTCCAGGAAGGCCTGGCGGATCATGGCGTCGGTGCGGGTATCGACGGCGGAGGTGGAGTCGTCGAGAATCAGAATCTTGGGCTTCTTCAAAAGGGCCCGGGCGATACACAGACGCTGGCGCTGACCGCCGGAGACGTTGGCGCCGCCCTGCTCGATGTGGGTGTCGTAGCCCTTGGGGAAGGTGGCGATGAACTCATCGGCCCGGCTCAGATGGCAGGCGTGCTGCATTTCCTCGTCGGTGGCGTTGGGGTTGCCCCAGCGGAGATTGTCCTTGATGGAGCCGGAGAACAGGGTGTTCTTTTGCAGCACCATGGCCACTTCGTTACGGAGCGTCTCCACGTCGTAGTCGCGGACGTCAATGCCGCCGACGAGGACGCTGCCCAGGGTGGCATCGTAGAGTCGGGGGATCAGCTGCACCAGGGTGGACTTGGAGGAACCGGTGCCGCCGATGACGCCGATGGTCTCGCCGGAGCGGATGGACAGGTTCACATCGCTGAGGCACAGCTTGTCGGCTTTGCCCGCATAGCTGAAGCTGACGTCCCGGAACTCGATGGAGCCGTCGGGAACGGCCATGACGGGGTTGGAGCCGTTGTGGAGGTCGCTCTGCTCCTCCAGCAGCTCCGTCACACGCTCGGCGCTGGCCTTGGAGATGGAAACCATGGTGGCAATCATGGCCACAAACATCAGGCTCATCAGAATCTGGATGACGTAGGAGAACATGGTCATCAGTTCGCCGGTGGTCATGGCCGTGGTGATGACCAGCTTGCCGCCGAACCAGGACAGCAGGATCATGGAGGTGTAGATGCTCAGCTGCATCAGCGGCATGATAAACGCCATGATGCGTTCGGCGCGGTAGAAGTCGCTATAGATGGCCTGGGACACGTCGCCGAATTTCTGCTTTTCCTTTTCCTCGCGGACGAAGGACTTGACAACGCGGATGCCGTGGAGGTTTTCGCCCACCACATTGTTCAGCTTGTCGTACGTCTCAAAGACCCGGTGGAAGATGGGATAGGAGCGGGTCATGATGAAGTAAATGCCGATGGCGAGGATCGGCACCACGCACAGGAACACCAGCGCCAGCTCACTGTTGACCTGGAACGCCATAAACATGGACAGAATCAGCATGATGGGGGCGCGGACGGCGATACGAATGACCATCATAAAGGCGTTCTGGATGTTGGTCACGTCGGTGGTCAGACGGGTGACGATACTGGACGTAGAGAAATGGTCGATGTTGGTAAAGGAGAAGTGCTGGACATGGTAGAACATATCTTTGCGCAGGTTCTTGGCGAAACCGGCCGAGGCGCGGGAGGCGGCCAGACCGGACAACGCGCCGAAGCCCAGGGAGGCGGCAGCGCAGACGACCAGCACCAGGCCCATGCGGATGGTATAGCCCATGTTGCCGGGGGTGATGCCGTTGTCGATGAGCTTTGCCATCAGAAAGGGGATCAAAACCTCCAGAATGACCTCGCAGGTGACGAAGACCGGGGAAAGGATGGTGTCCTTTTTATATTCCCGGATGCTTCGCATGAGTTTTTTAATCAAGGGTTTATGCCTCCTTCGTCAGTGGTAGGGGAGAGATTGTGGATCATGCGTGCGAACAGGTTGTGGAGCTGATCGACTTCCTCGGCGGAGAAATCGCGGATCATCAGCCGTTCGGCGGCGTCCAGCTGTTCCAGAACCTGCTGATTGACCTGCATGGCACGGTCGGTGACGGCGATGCGTTTGCAGCGCCGGTCCTCTGCCGATGGCTCCATGCGGACGAAGCCCTTGGCCTCCATCCGTTGCAGCAGACCCGATACGGTGGGGTGGGTGAAATCGAAGTGCTTTTCAATGTCCCGGGGATAGACTGCCTCGCCCTGCTGCGCGTGGTAACACAGGTAGCCCAGCACAAAGGATTGGGAGCTGGTCAAATCGAGAGACGCGATCTTGTCGGACACCGCCTGTTTCAGCAGCTTGGCGACGATCTTGATTTGCAGCCCCAGGGCATCACGGCTAACCGGTTCTATGGGAAACCGCCTCCTTTTTATGTAGCACGCTACGTATATTCGGTAGCACGCTACATAATACCGGAAATCCATCAAATTGTCAAGGCTGTAAAAAATATTCGATTTATTTTATGCACCTAATACAAAAAAGTGATTGCAGCAGAAACCAATTTGCGCAATGGCCCACGAAGCCCAATGGGCCGGGGCGTATGGAGTGCCCACCGGCAGTGGGCTTGTTGGAGGAAAAGCGCACACCCTGGAGCGTCGGTCCGCACACCGTGCCACCACTCAACGGGACACAATAGAAAGCCGCCGTCCACCACCCGCGATGGGGTGGGGACGGCGGCCTTGCGGCATACGCCGCGGGGATTGCGCCATTTGCGGATGGCGCTTTGGGACCATGGGGGGAGTTCGCGCCGTGCGCGGCGCGGGTGTTTCGCCCGCTGCGACGGGCGACCGGTGGCGCTGCCCCTGGACCCCTGCAATTTTTTGAAAAGAATTGAGTAAAACTTTTATCGGATTGTTCTGCTTTTCAACTCAATAAAAAGGCGTTTCAATGTGCAGGTCCCGTTCCCGGCAGAACATGCCTGTCAGCATGGGTACATCAAAGAGCCGCGTGAACCGGACGCATTTACAGAGAAAAATATAATAGACGTTCCGGCCGCTGGTGACCAGCGTTTCAAAGTTGGCCTGTCCCTTGGACAAAATCACGTCGGCCTCTTCCAGCACCTGCCGCAGTTCCGGCCCGATGTGCGTCAGTTCCGTACCGGGAATCCGGGTGCCGTTGTCCACAATGGGCACCAATTGGTCCAGACCCACGGCGGCGGCATCCTCCCGGGTCACATCGTTGAGGGCCGGGCCGCCCCGGACGCCGTAGGTGATGGACAGATGGGGGAACCGCTGCATCAGCGCTTCCAGCAGCAGCCGGTCCGCCACGATCTCTCCGGCGTTGTCGCCGATGTACAGCAGCCGCTGCGCCCCCTCCAGGTCCGCGAGGAACCGGCGGTAGGTCGTTTCCTCCACCGGATTGTCCGGCGCGGAGAACAGCATCCGGTCCAGCTTTTCCGGGTCTACGTTTTCCGACAGCGCGCCGTAGTCGATGTAGTTGGCCACCTGGGCCAGCTGAAGCGCCGTCCGCACCGGGTCCGCCGACGCTTCCACCATGGCCCGCAGCTTGGGCAGCCGCGCCATCATAAAGTCGTTGGATGCCCGTTTCAACGCGGCATAGGGGTCCGTGCCGGGCCAGTATTTCTGGAACGCCTCGTCAAATTTGGGAATGAGATACGGGGCTGCTACGCCCTCCGGCGCGTCCAGTATGGCCTGGAGCACGTCCCGCATAAACAGGTAGCTTTTTTCCGGTTCGCCCTGCGCGTCGGCCAGATTCCGCTGGCGGCGTACAAGGCAGTCGATACATTGGGCGTCAAAGCGCATGGTTGGTTCCTCCCGACAGATGCAGAATCCCCGGCGCGGGGGTCAGACCCAGAAACCCCGCAATGGCGGCGATGTCGTCGTCGCGGAGGGTTCGGGTCACACCGCCCAGCGCACGGGCGGTCTTGTAGATGTTGGCGCACTTCTCCGCCGCCTGAACCATGCCGAAGGCGTGGTCCAGATCGCGGCCCGACGCAAAGACGCCGTGATATTCCCACAGCACCATGGAGAACTTCTGGAACGCCTCGCAGGTCATGGCGGAGATTTCCCGGCTGCCCGGCAGGGCAAAGGGCAGATAGGCGATGCCGCCGGGGAACAGGGCCACGCCCTCCGGGTGCATACTCCACAGGAGCCGCGTCAGCTTGGCCGAATCCAGCTCCATCACATGGCACAGGGCCACCAGCGTCACCGGGTGGGTGTGGAGAATGACCCGTTCCGTGCCGCCGGAGCGCTCCTTGCGGACGGCATGGGAGAGCAGATGGGCAAAAAATTCACTGGTGGGGACGCTGCGTTCCAACCCCCACACCACCCGGTAGGCGGTGCCGTCGCCGTTGAGCTCCAGCACGCCGCAGTCCCGGCGGGGAAAGTGGGGAATGTTGCGGATCTGGCAGCCCTTGGCTGTCACCAGGAACTGCTCCCCGGCCAGCGCCGGAATGGCGATGGCCAGCGGCTGCCATGGACCTGGCGCCGGGTCCGTGGGAGCTTCCTCGCGCCGCAGCCGGATGGAGATGTTGCCGGCGTTGGCCTCGGCCCAACCGGCCTGGGACAGCGCTTCGGCAATGCGAAACAAATTCTGTAAAAACGCTTCGTTCATACGACACCCTCCTTATCGATAGAACAGCAGGGAGAACCACACCACGGCGCAGCCGGTGAGGAAGTCGATGCCGTACCGTTCGGCAATCTCGGTGACCACAATGCCGTGGCTTTCCACACAGGGATACATTTTATCCCGGTGGCGGCAGGGTCCGTCGGGGTAGGCGCACTGTTCACAGATGGCGCAGGCTTCCGTGGACAGGACGTAGGTTTCCGTCGCGCCGCAGTCGCGGAGCAGCTGTTCCACCTGATGGGTCAGGGCTTCATGGGGACCGCGGGTGGCCAGGGTCTCGGCCATGTTGGCCGTATCCTGGACCTCGGCTACAGAGGTCATCATCAGGGCGTGGGGAAAGGAGAGACAGCGTGCTTTGCATTCCTCCACCGTTCCCACCGCCGGGGGACAGGCCCAGGTGGTATTGTACATGGGACATTCGCTTTCGCACACATGGCGGATGCGGTCGGAAAAGGTCAGCTCCTCCGGCGCGATCCATTCATATTGAAACAGGGGCAGCGCCGCCAGCCGCTGCTCCAGTTGTTGTCGGTCCATGGTCATTCCTCACAATGCAGTATTTTCTTTCATTCTAAGAAACGGACCGGGCCCTGTCAAGAGACACCAGGGACTGTAAAGTACGGTGTTAATCTGACTGTCAATAGAAAATCGTTGCAAATTCACTGTAATGCAGTATAATAGAGAACAAGAACGCCCCCGCAGGGGAATACGAACGAGGTGCGCCATGACACTGAAACGGGACAATCTCAACCTGACCATGCTCTGTGACTTCTACGAGCTGACCATGGGCAACGGCTACTTTAAATACGGCTATAAGGACCGTATCACCTATTTTGACGTCTTTTTCCGCAGTGTGCCCGATAACGGCGGCTTTGCCATTGCCGCCGGTCTGGAGCAGGTCATCGACTATATCCAGAACCTCCATTTCACCGAGGAGGATATCGAATATCTCCGGGGCCGAGGGCTGCTTGACGAGGAATTTCTTTCCTATCTCAAGGAGTTCCGGTTTACCGGCGATATCTATGCCGTCCCCGAGGGGACGCCGGTGTTCCCCAAGGAACCGCTGTTGACGGTGCGGGCTCCCGCCATCCAGGCCCAGCTCATTGAGACGTTCCTGCTGCTGGCCATCAACCACCAGAGCCTCATCGCCACCAAGGCCAATCGGGTGGTCCGGGCCGCCGAGGGCCGGACGGTCCTGGAATTCGGCTCCCGTCGGGCCCAGGGCGCCGACGGCGCCATTCTGGGCGCCCGCGCCGCCTATATCGGCGGCTGCCACGGCACGGCCTGCACCGTGTCCGATCAGCTGTTCGGCGTCCACGCCGGCGGCACCATGGCCCATGCCTGGGTCCAGATGTTCGACACCCAGTATGAAGCCTTTAAGACGTATTGTGAGACGTATCCCCATAACGCCGTGCTGCTGGTGGACACCTATAATACGCTGAAAAGCGGTATTCCCGATGCCATCCGGGCGTTTAACGATGTGCTGAAGCCCCTGGGCATCCGGGACTGCGGCATCCGTCTCGACTCCGGCGATATGGCCTACCTGACCCGCAAGGCCCGGAAAATGCTGGACGAGGCCGGATGGGAGAGCTGCAAAATCTCCGTGTCCAACTCTCTCGACGAGTATTTGATTCAGGATTTGCTGCGCCAGGGGGCGAAAATCGACCTGTTCGGCGTGGGTGAACGGTTGATTACCGCCCGCAGTGAACCGGTGTTCGGCGGCGTCTATAAGCTGGCCGCCGTGGAGGATGAAGCGGGCAATGTGATTCCTAAAATCAAGATCAGTGAGAACGTGGGCAAGATCACCAATCCCCACTTTAAAAAGGTCTACCGTCTGTTCGGCAACGATACAGGCAAGGCCATTGCCGACTATCTGACGGTGTACGACGAGACGGTGGACGAATCGAAACCCCTGCGGCTCTTCGACCCCGACGCCACCTGGAAGGCCAAGGAGATCACCAATTTCACGGCGCGGGAATTGCAGGTGCCCATTTTCAAGAACGGCGAGTTGGTTTACAAAAAACCGGCTCTGGACGATATCCGGACCTATTGTCTCCAGCAGGTGGATACCCTGTGGGACGAGGTCAAGCGGTTTGACAATCCTCATAATTATTATGTGGACTTGTCTCAGAAGCTGTGGGATATCAAGTACGGCCTGTTGAAAAATAATAGTTAACCACAAAATAAAAGTTTTACTCGATTTTTTCCAAAAATCGAGTAAAACTTTTATTGTTTTTATAGATGGAAACTTTCTAAGGGCTTTCCATTCCTTGTAAAAGTTGGAAACAAGTATAGGAAAAGGGTACCCTTTTCAGAAGAATCACTTATTGCTGAAATTCGATAAAGATTCTTTAAAAAAAGCTTTTATGCCATCCTCTACGGAAGAACTGACATCTTTTAAATCGAGATTATAATAATACTGGCCGCTTGCAATATCAATGGATAAAGAATCGAGAGGAAATCCAGCTACTCTTTTAGGGTGTGGAACTGCGGATAGTATAAATGGTTCTGTAGCAATGGATTGATCCATACTCCAATAGCAGTGATTTTCATCCAATATGAAGTATATGGCGTTTCGATATTGACCGATTATCTGTCCGCCATATCGCTTAGCTAAAGACGAATAGTATGCAATCATTTCATCATCCGACAACTCTTTGCCATGTATTCTTCTTACATACACGCCTGGTTGTTCTTCATCTTTTAACTCATCAAAGTAAAGACCGCTATCACAAGAAAATACAGGTATTTTAAATGTCTCATAGTATGCTTTTGCTTTGAGTTCGGCATTTTCCAACGGCGTTTTTCCACATTCGTTAACTTTTGGAATTTTACTGTTTATATCATTTAAACCAATAATGCTGATGTCAAGAGCTTCAATAGCATTGCGCATAGCTTGTAACTTCGCTTGATTGGTAGTTCCGTAAAGAATTTTCATAGAATCACCTACCACATAAGGTCTATTTGTAGATTAACACCAGAGCATCCGCATATAATTCAATCATCAATCATAATGATACCGATACTTTATTGGGGGAGAAATCCCTCGAAAATGATGGTTGCCCCGTCGTCTTCGGCCTGCTTCTGCTGCTGTGCGTCGGTGATGGTCCAACTGAACTCCTGGACTCGGTACAGCTTCCGGCACAGCCGCAGACTGGGATTCCGGCGGTCCCGATAACGATAGGCGATGAAATCCGGTTTGGACAGCCAATTCAACAGCAGATTCCCAGCCAGAAAGCCCAGGAGCGGGTGAACGTTCTTGTCGCCAGAAAACTTCTTCGACAACTGGCCCCGGATGCAGTCGGGACGGCGCAGCCGCAGAACGTACAGCGCCCAGGGGTCGAAGCACTCCACACAGTAATCGCCGGTGTAACCCTCCAACGCCGCGCACAGGGCATCCACCAGCTGAACGCTGTTTCGTGCAACTTTCATTTCGATGACCAGGGGTTGACGGCCTGCAAACAGGGGCAGCACCTGTTCCAGAAAGGGTATGGGTTCCTCCGTGCCCCGCAGCCGCAGGCCGGACAGCTCCGCCGCCGTCATCTCCTCCACCTGCCGCGCCACACCGCACAGCCGGGTCAAGTCGCTGTCGTGAATCACGGCCAGACGGCCGTCCCGCGTCAAATGTACGTCCAGTTCCGCGCCGTAGCCCAGCTCGGCGGCCCGGCGAAAGGCCGTCAGGGAATTTTCCGGAATGCTCGCCGCATCGTCGTGGAGTCCCCGATGGGCATAGCGGTACTGGGTCAGCAGGGGCCAACGGCGCAGCCGCCGCTTGCACCGCAACAGCAGCAGATACAGAAGAAACAGGGCCAAAAGCCCATAGAACAAACCGGAAAAAACCGCCATACAGCGTACCCATCCTTTAAAAATAAAAAAGGTCTTGTCATACCAAGCCAGTCTGTATTATACTCCATGCTGTGCAAAAAGGATATAGGAAATCTGTTAAGATTTGGTTTGGATAGGAGGCGTCCATGGAAGAACGATTTGCAAAGCTGGCCCAGGTGCTGCCCGACTGGTACCAGTCCCACCGGCGGGACCTGCCCTGGCGGCGGGACCGGGAGCCGTACCACGTCTGGCTGTCGGAGATCATGCTGCAACAGACCCGTGTGGAAGCGGTCAAGGGGTACTATCTGCGGTTTCTCGACGCCTTGCCCACGGTGGACGCCCTGGCCCATGCGGAGCCGGACCTGCTCCACAAGCTGTGGGAGGGCCTTGGGTATTATACCCGGGTGCGGAACCTCCAGAAAGCCGCCCGGCAAATTCTCGAGGACCACGGCGGCGTCTTTCCCACCGATCACAGGGAAGTCCTGTCCCTGGCGGGTATCGGAGACTATACGGCAGGGGCCATCTGCTCCATCTGCTTTGAACAGCCCACCCCGGCGGTGGACGGGAATGTATTACGGGTAACGTCCCGGGTGGACGCCTGTTATGACCCCATCACCGACGCCAAAACGAAAAAGGCCGTGGCATCCCGGTTGGCCGCCGTCTATCCGGCGGGCCGCTGCGGCGACTTCACCCAGAGCCTTATGGAGCTGGGGGCCACGGTCTGCGGCCCCAACGGCGCGCCCCATTGCGATGTCTGCCCCTGCCGGAACTTCTGCCGGGCCTATGCAACGGGCTGTCAGATGGAGTTACCGGTGAAAGCGGCCAAAAAGGAACGACGGGTGGAGGAAAAAACGGTGTTTCTGATGCGGTGCGGCGATCAATATGCCGTGGCCCGCCGTCCGGAGACGGGCCTGCTGGCGGGTCTGTGGGCCTTTCCCCATGTGGACGGCAAACAAAGCCCCCAGGCGGCGCTGGATCAGGCGGCCGCCTGGGGTGTGCATCCCAAAGAGTTATTGAAAATCGTGGAGAAATCCCACATCTTTACCCATGTCCGGTGGGACATGACCGGGGTCTATCTGACCTGCGGCCAACCGGCGGGGCCGTTCCGATGGGTCACGGCGGAGGAAATCCGGGAGGAAGTGGGACTGCCTACGGCGTTCCGTCAGTTCTGGGAGGACTGATCGCCGTCGCCCTTGTCCACCGGGGGCAGCCGGTTCCCGCGGCGCTTGCGGCGGACGCGGCGGACCACCACCACAATTACAACCACGATGACGGCCAGCAGCAGCAACGCGGGCAGGGAATAGAGGATACCGATGAACAGGTCCTCCATGGTGCGGGTGAAATTGGACCAGCCGCCGGAAAGGGCGTCGGACACCCGTTGGCCGAAGGTCCGCTGGACCGATGCTGTGGGCGTGTAGACGGCCACCTCATAGAGGGACAGGGTAATGGTGGAGTAGTCCACCTGGTTCTGCATGTTGCGGAGATTGCGTTCGATGGACTCGATTTCGTACCGGACCTCCGACAATCGTGCTTCCAGCGTCACCAGGGTATCCACATCGGCGGCCTGGGCTAGCAGCTCCAAAAGCCGCTGCTCCTGGACCTCCAGGGACGCCTGGCGGGCCTCCTGGTCGATGAACTGGGAGGTGACGTTCTGGGCGTCCTCGGTGGTGCTGATGACATTGCCGATGGAGCCGGTCCGGTCCAGGGCCTCCCGGAACCGGTCGGCGGGGATGCGGATGGTGTAGTAGGCGGCGCGGTCGGTGATCTGCACGGCCCCGTCGCTGCCGTACCGGCTGTTGCCGCTGACGTTGGCGCTTTCGGCAAAGCCGCCCAGGTCGGTGATCATCTGGTCCAGGGCGTCCAGCGCCTTGTCAAATTCCAGCGTCTCCACGGTGACGTCGGCGCTGTAGATGATCTTCTGTTCGGACAGGTCCGGCTGGGCCGATGTGGAGCCGCCGGCCTCACCGCTGTCGGTGGTTTCCGTGGTTTCCATGGTTTCTGCCGGGGCTTCCGGCGCGGCTTCCGTGGTGGTGCTCATGTCCATGCCCATGCCGTTTTCCATGGCGGCGGAGCCGGTGCTCTGGGCGGAGTCGGTGGCGACGGCGTCGCTGCTCTTGGCGCCGCAGGCCGCTAGGGTGGAGAGCATCAACAGGACAGACAGGAAGCGGGCAAGAAAGCGAGATTGCTTTTTCATGGATCATATCTCCTTTCGGTGGATTTGGTCGTTCACCTCTTCAGACGGAAAATGCCGGCGGACGTTGCAGCCGCCGGAAAATTTTTTGCATCTTTTACCCATTTGTAGTATACTTGGCCCATAGGAGGGATGCGACATGAATACATCCAATATCACCGGATTGCAGCACATCGGTATGCCGGTGAAAAACATCGACAACACCATCCGTTTTTATGAGGGACTGGGTTTTTCCGTCATCCACCGCACGGCTACGCCGGAGGGGGTGCCGGTGATTTTTCTGAAGCTGGCCAGCTGCGTGCTGGAGTGCTGGCAGGACGACAACACCGTGGGCAAGGCCGGCGCCATCGACCACATCGCCCTGGACGCGGTCAACATTGAGGAACTGTATGCGGATGTGAAAAACGCCGGGTATCCCATCACCACCAACGGCATCGAGTCCCTGCCGTTCTGGGACAAGGGCATCCGGTTTTTCAAGACCGAAGGCCCCGACGGCGAGAGCATTGAGTTCTGTGAAATCTGCCGTTGAAAAACCCCATGCCCCAGGGCATACTATGATCAAGAGACACAACAACTAAAGGAACGAGGTGGCGCTATGGCCGATTTTAAGATTCTTACCGATTCCTGCGGCGACCTGTCGCCGGCGCTGATCACCCAGCTGGAACTGGATGTGTTCCCCATGCTGTTCCATCTGGGCGGCAAGGACTACCAGAACTACCCCGATGACCGGGAGCTGTCCAACCGGGTGTTTTATGACAATCTGCGGGACGGACAGGTGGCCACCACCGTGGCTGTCAATCCGGCCCAGTGGAGCGAACTGGCCCGGCCCCATCTGGAGGCGGGCAAGGACATTCTGATTCTGGCCTTTTCCTCGGGACTGAGCACCACCTATCAGTCGGCCTGCCTGGCGGCGGAGGAGCTGCGGGAGGAATTTCCGGACCGGAAAATCGAAGCGGTGGATAGCCTGTGCGCGTCCATGGGCGAGGGACTGTTCTGCTACCATGTGGCCCGGAAGCGGCAGAGCGGCGCGACGCTGGAAGAGACGAAGGAGTACGCCTTGTCCATCCGTTTGCAGCTGTGCCATTGGTTCACGGTGGACGATTTGTATTTTCTCAAGCGGGGCGGCCGCGTGTCCTCCACGGCGGCGCTGGTGGGTACCATGCTGCAAATCAAACCGGTGCTCCATGTGGATGATGAGGGCCATCTGATTCCCGTGGCCAAGGTCCGGGGCAGAAAGGCGGCGCTGAATCAGCTGGTCAAGGAGATGGAGGCCACGGCCACGGACCCGGAGAATCAGACGGTGTTCATCAGTCATGGCGACTGTGTTGAGGACGCCCAGTACGTGAAAAAGCTGATTCAGGAGAAGCTGGGGACGCGGAATATTATTCTCAATCCCATTGGACCGGTCATCGGCGCCCATTCCGGCCCCGGTACGGTAGCCCTGTTCTTCCTGGGCTCCAAACGCTGAACTGCCCAAAAATTAAAAGTTTTACTCGATTTTTTTTCCAAAAATCGCGGAGACCAGAGGCGCTGCCTCTGGTCGCTGGCCGCAGCCAGCGAAATTCCCGCGCCGCGCACGGTGCGAAACACCCGCCCGCCGCAGTGGGCGAAATCCCCCATCGTCCCAAAGCGCCATCCGCAGATGGCGCAATCCCCACGGCGTCAGCCGTAAGGCCGCCGTCCCCACCCCAAGGCGGGTGGTGGACGGCGGCCTTTTTTCATGCGGTGGTCCAAAAAAGAGGCGTGCCGCATTTGCGGCACACCCCCAAAAACACTTTGAATTACTTGCCCTCGACAAGAGCAGCGGTGTCCATGGCAATCATCAGTTCCTCGTTGGTGGGGATGACGAAGACCTTAACCTTGGAATCGGGGCCGGAAACCTCCAGCTCCTGACCACGCTTGCTGTTCTTCTCCTCGTCGATGGTGATGCCCAGGTAGCTCAGCTGCCGGCACAGAGCGGCGCGCAGGCCGGCGTCGTTCTCGCCCACACCGGCGGTGAACACGATGGCGTCCACACCGCCCATGGCGGCAACGTAAGCGCCGATGCTCTTGCAGACCTCGTAGCGGAACTTCTCCAGAGCCAGAGCGGCACGCTCATTGCCCTCCTCGGCGGCCTTCTCCAGGTCGCGGAAGTCGGAGGAAACGCCGGAAATACCCAGAACGCCGGACTTCTTGTTCAGAATGTTCAGCATCTCCTTGATGTCGTAGCCATAACGGCCCATCAGGTACTCCAGGATGGTGGCGTCGATGTCGCCGCAGCGGGTGCCCATGGGAACGCCGGCGAGGGGGCCAAGGCCCATGGTGGTGTCCACACACTTGCCGTCCACGCAGGCGGACAGGGAAGAACCGTTGCCCAGGTGGCAGCAGACAATGCGGCTGTGCTCCGGATTGCCCAGCATGTCGATGGCACGGGCGGAGACGAAGCGGTGAGAGGTGCCGTGGAAGCCGTAGCGGCGGACGTCGTCCTTCTCATAGTACTCATAGGGGATGGCGTAGGTGTAAGCCTTGGCAGGCATGGTCATGTGGAACGCGGTGTCGAACACGGCCACCTGCTTGGTGTTGGGCATGATCTTCTGGCAGGCCCGGATGCCCATGAGGTTGGCGGGGTTGTGGAGGGGACCCAGAGGAATGCACTTCTCAATGGCGGCAATGCAGGCGTCGTCGATGATGCAGCTCTCGGTGAAGGCCATACCGCCGTGGAGGACGCGGTGGCCCACAGCCTCGATCTCATCGACGGACTTGATAACACCGTACTGGGGGTCCACCATGATATCCAGAACCGCCTGGATGGCCTCGCCGTGGGTGGGCATGGCGATGTCGCGGGTCACGTTGTCGCGGCCGGGGACCTTGTGGGTCAGACGGCCGTCGATGCCGATGCGCTCGCACAGGCCCTTGGCATAGACGTCGCCGGTAACAGAATCCATGAACTGATACTTCAGGGAAGAACTGCCGGCATTGATAACCAGAATCTTCATTGGTGTCACATCTCCTAAAACTAATGTTTTCTTTTGCGTGAGTTTGTGCTAAACTCTTACATACCATTTAGTATTCTACAATACGTTTTGGAAATACACAAGGGCATTTTCCTGTTTTTTCATCGGATTTTTTTATAGGAGGCGAACTATGGCGGCGGTTGTGGCCATTGTCTGTGAATACAATCCCCTGCACCGGGGCCATGCCCGGCAGCTGCGGCTGGTGCGGCAGGCGTTCGGCGCCGACGCCGCCATTGTCTGCATTATGAGCGGCAACTTCGTCCAGCGGGGAGAACCGGCGGTCTACGATAAATATGTAAGAGCCAGGGCCGCCGTGGCCTGTGGGGCCAGCCTGGTCCTGGAGCTGCCCCTGACGGCGGCGCTTTCCTCGGCGGAGGGGTTTGCCGACGGCGCTGTGGCCGTGGCCGACGGGCTGGGCTGCGTGGACGCCCTCTGTTTCGGCAGCGAGGACGGAGAGACGGCGGCGCTGCTGGAGACGGCAAAGCGCCTGCTGGACCCGGCCATGAATGACCTGCTGCGGCGGGAACTGGACCGGGGCTTGTCCTATGCCGCCGCCCGGACAGCGGCCCTGGAGGCATTGGGGGGACGGGGGGAGTTGCTGCGGCGGCCCAACGACATTCTGGCCATTGAATATTGTAAGGCCATTGTGAAGCGGGGCAGCGCCATGACGCCCCATGCCGTCCACCGCCCCGGCGGCTACCACGATACGGCGCCCCATCCCGACCATCCATCGGCCACGGCATTGCGGGGACTGCTGGCGGCGGGGGAGGATCTTGCGCCGTATATCCCGGCGGCGGCGGCACCCATTTTCCGGGATGCGGTGTGCCACGATCTGGCCCATGGAGAACGGGCCGTTCTGGCCCGGCTGCGGGGGATGGAATACGACGACTTCCGGACAGTGCCCTACGGCTCCGAGGGACTGTGGAGCAAATTGGCCCGGGCCTGCAAGACGGAGTCCACGGTGGCGGGGATTTTAAATGGCGTCAAATCCAAACGGTACGCCTACAGCCGGATTCAGCGGATGGTGTTGTGCGCCTATCTGGGGCTGACGGCGGAGGATTTAAAGGGGCCTGCGCCCTATGCAAGAGTGCTGGCCTTTGACGACCGGGGGCGGCAGGTGCTGCGCAAGGCCCGGAAGACGGGGACCTTGCCCCTGTGCAACGCCGGGTCCACGCCGCCGGACCGAGACTATTATAAAATAGAGTGCCGGGCCGCCGACCTGTACAGCCTGTTCGCTGCGTCGGAGGAATGGCCCGTGGGCGGGGAGGAACGGGGCAGAATCTGGTACGAAAAAAGATTGTAAAAAACACTTGCAAAACGGGAATACTTGTGCTATCATAGCTAGGCATGACAAGATAAGGGCTGTATGTCCTTTTACGATTATCCAGAAAGAGGTGAACAAAATGAAGGAAGGTATCCATCCCAACTACGAGCAGACGACGATTCGTTGCGCTTGCGGTGCAGTGATCGAGACAGGTTCTACCAAGCAGGACATCAAGGTTGAAATCTGCTCCAAGTGTCACCCTTTCTATACCGGCAAGCAGAAGCTGGTTGACACTGGTGGACGCGTTGAGCGCTTCAACAAGAAGTTCGGCCTCAAGTAATCCGCACCCAAAGCCCGCACCGATTCGGTGCGGGCTTTTTTGAATTTTACGACAAAAAACCTCGGAAAAAACTCCCATAAAGGAGGTATTTTATGCTGAAATCTGAACAGGCTGCCATCGAGAAAGCGGTCCTGGTGGGTCTCAACGCCGACGTATTCCCCAAGGAGGAGACGGCCACCGACGCCACCCTCGACGAGCTGGAAGCGCTGCTGGAAACGGCCAGCGGCCAGTGTACCGCCAAGGTGCTCCAAAACCGCCACACCCCCGACCCCCACAGCTTCATCGGCGAGGGCAAGGTGGACGAGGTCAAACAGCTCCTGGAGACCACCGAGGCCACCATGGCAATTTTCGACAACGACCTGTCTCCGTCCCAGAACCGGGCCTTGGAAAAACTCCTGGGCGTCACGGTTCTGGACCGCAGCGCCTTGATTCTCGATATCTTTGCCCAACGGGCCAAGACGAAAGAGGGCCGCTTGCAGGTGGAGCTGGCCCAATATAAATATCTGCTGCCCCGACTGGCCGGTATGTGGACCCACCTGGAGCGCCAGGAGGGCGCCATCGGCTCCCGCGGCCCCGGTGAAACCCAGCTGGAGACGGACCGACGCATCATCCGCAGCCGCATCACCCGACTGGAACAGGAATTGAAAGAGGTCCGCAAGGTCCGGGCCGTCCAGCGGGAGCGGCGGCAGAAAAACGCCGTCCCTGTGGTGGCTCTGGTGGGTTACACCAACGCCGGAAAATCGACCCTTTTGAACTGTGTCACCGGTGCGGGCATCCCCGGCAACAACCGCCTGTTTGACACCCTGGACACCACCACGCGGCGGCTTCAGGTGTCCGACACGCTGGAAGTTTTGCTGTCCGACACCGTTGGATTCATCGCCAAGCTGCCCCACCATCTGGTGGAGGCATTCAAGGCCACGCTGGAGGAATTGGAGTACGCCGACCTGCTGATTCACGTCATTGACGCGTCGGACCCCAACCGGGACGACCACATTGCGGTGGTGGAACGGCTTATTGCCCAGTTGGCAAAGCCCGGCACGCCGGTCATCGAGTGCTACAATAAAGCCGATTTGGCCGACCCGGACTTGCTGCCCCGCGGTGAGAACCGGATTCCCCTCTGCGCCAAGACCGGCGAGGGCGTGGAGGCCCTGTTAAAACTCATTGAAAAGAATCTCAACCGGGGATTGCACCATGTGAAACTGCTGCTGCCCTACAGCATGGGCGGTCAGCTGGACACGCTGCACACCCAGGCCCGGGTGTTGAATGTGGACTATGCAGGGGAGGGAATTCTGGTGGAGGCCATCTGCGACGAAGCCCTCTACGGCAGATTGCGCCAATACGTCCAGGAGGAGGGCCTATGACGCCGGAGTATTTTGTGCCGACCCAGCAGGCGCAATCGGAGTTTGTGGAGAAACGCTCCCGTTTCATTACCGATGTGTTCCCCGTGGAGACGGAGGAGGAAGCACGGGCGCTTCTGGAAACCGTGCGGAAGAAGCACCATGATGCCCGCCATCACTGCTGGTGCTACCGGTTAAAGGAGGGGGGCGTGGAGCGCTACTCCGACGACGGCGAGCCCCAGGGCACCGCCGGTCAGCCCATGCTCAACGTCTACCAGCGGGAGAACGTGACGAACGTCCTCTGCGTCGTGACACGGTACTTCGGCGGCATTCTTCTGGGGGCCGGAGGACTGACCCGAGCCTATGCCAAGGGGGCCAAGGATGGACTGGACGCGGCGGGCATCTCCGTCAAACGGCTGTGGAAGCTGGTGGATGTGCCCTGCCCCTACCGGCTCTATGAGCGCGTCAAGCTCCTGGTGGAAGCCCAGGGCGGCGTTATCACCGACACCGAGTACGGCGCCGACGTGATTTTGAAAGCCATGTTCGCCCAGGACGTGTTGGAACCGTTTCAGGCGGAATTGACGGAACTGACCAACGGCGGTATCGAAGCCGCCGTCACCGGCGAGGAATTCCGGGCGTTTCCTGTGCGCTGACGAAATCTTTACAAAATTTTCACAAATTTGACAGAGGATTTGGGAAAGGAATTGCGTATATACTAAATAGGTGGTGTTGTGTATGGAGGAAGAAACCATTCGCCAGGGATTGGAGCGGGAGGAGCTGGAACGGCTGGCGCCCACGGCGGCCAAGGCCTGCGAGACGAAAGGCCGTCTGCGTCCCGGTACGAAAGAATCGGCGGTGCGCACCTGTTACCAGCGGGACAACGACCGGATTCTCCACTGTAAGGCGTTCCGGCGGCTCATGCACAAGACCCAGGTCTTTCTCAAGCCCGAGGGGGACCACTACCGCACCCGCATGACCCACACGTTGGAGGTGGCCCGCATCGCCCGGACGGCGGCCCGGGGCCTGCGGCTCAATGAGGATTTGACCGAGGCCATCGCCATGGGCCACGATCTGGGCCATACGCCCTTCGGCCACGCCGGGGAGCGGGCCTTGAGCGAGGTTTTAGGGAAACCCTTCCACCATAACGAGCAATCCCTGCGGGTGGTGGATCTGCTGGAAAAGGACGGCGACGGCCTGAACCTGACCTATGAGACCCGCATGGGCATTTTGGGCCACACCGGCCCGAGAATCCCCGAGACCCAGGAGGGGCAGATCGTCCGGTTTGCCGACCGCATTGCCTACATCAATCATGATATCGACGACGCCATTCGGGCCGGGATTCTGACAGAGGCGGACATTCCCCGCCATCTGCGGGCGGTGTTGGGCCATTCCCACAAGGGACGCATCAACTTTTTGGTGGAAAACCTTATCTGCACCACATCGGATACGGGTCTGGTGGGGTTGGAGCCGCCGGTGGCCGACGCCATGAACGAGCTGCGGTCTTTTATGTTTGAGCGGGTCTACTGCAACCCCGTGGCCAAAAGTCAGGAGGACAAGGCACGGGCCATTTTGCAGCAGTTGTACCACTACTATATGGCCCATCCCGACCGGCTGCCGGAGCATTTCCGGCCCCAGATGGATTTTGACGGCATGGAGCGCACCGTCTGCGACTACATCGCCGGTATGACCGATAAATATGCCATTGACCAGTTTTCAGAACTGTTTATTCCCCAGGGCTGGCAGGTCCGCTGACCGCTGTCCCCAGTTTGTACATAGGAGGTGGAATCCATGGCCTTTTCTCCGGCGTTTCTTGACGAGCTGGCCGCCCGCAATCCCATCGAGGAGGTGGTGGGCCAGTATGTGAACCTGACCCGCAAGGGGTCCAACCTCTTCGGCCTGTGTCCCTTCCACTCCGAAAAGACGGCCTCCTTTTCCGTGGCCCCGGACAAACAGATTTTCTATTGCTTCGGCTGCCACAAGGGCGGCGGCGTGGTCCAGTTTATCATGGAACAGGAAAATCTCGATTTTCCCGACGCCGTCCGATACCTGGCTAAACGGGCTGGTATGGAGGTCCCCGACGACCGGGCCGCCGGGTCCGGCTACAAGCGTCAGGAGCGGCTGCGGGAGCTGTGCCGTCAGGCGGCCCGGTATTTTCGGGAACAGCTCTTTTCCCCGGCGGGCACGCCGGGCCAGCAGTATATTATGAAACGGGCCCTGTCCCGCCAGACCGTCACCCGCTTCGGCCTGGGCTACGCCCCGGAGGGGTGGTCCAATCTCATCGACGCCATGACGGCCCAGGGCTACTCCAAGGAGGAGCTGCTGGAGGTGGGATTGGTGGTCCGCTCCCAAAAGGGCGGATTGTACGACCGGTTCCGCAACCGGGTCATGTTTCCCATCATCGACGTCCGGGGCAACGTCATCGGCTTCGGCGGCCGGGTCCTGGACGATTCTACGCCGAAATACTTAAATTCGCCGGAATCGGTGATTTTCAACAAACGGAAGAATCTTTTTGCCCTAAACGTGGCAAAAAAGAGTAAGCAGGGCCGCATCATCCTGACCGAGGGTTATATGGACGCCATCGCATTGCATCAGTACGGCTTCGACTGCGCCGTGGCGTCTCTCGGCACCAGCCTGACGGAGGAACACGCCAACCTGCTGGCAAAGTACACGAAACAGGTGGTTATCACCTACGACGGCGACGAGGCCGGACAGAACGCCACCCGGCGGGCCATCGACCTGCTGGAAAAGACCGGCGTCCAGGTGAAGGTGTTGCGGATGCAGGGGGCCAAGGACCCGGACGAATTTTTGAAAAAATTCGGTCCCGACCGGTTCCGGCTCCTGTTGGAGCAGTCGGAAAACCACGTCCTCTACCGGCTGGACAGTCTGCGGCGCAGATACGACCTCCAAGCCGATGACCAGCGGGTGGAATTTCTCAAACAGGCTGCCTATCTGGTGGCCTCCCTGCCCAACGCCGTGGAGCGGGAAATCTACGGGGCCAAGGCCGCCCAGATGGGTGGCATCTCCGAAGAGGCCATGAAGCTGGAGACGGAGAAGGCCGCCAAACAGCTGCGCAGCCGCCAGAAGAAACAGTGGGACCAGAAAGCGCTGGCCCCTGCCGCCGCAGCCCAGCCCGGCGTCCGGGAAATCCGGTATGACAACGTCCGCTCGGCCAGGGCCGAGGAGGGGGTCTTGCAGCTGGTCCTCAAGGAGCCGGCCCTGCTGGACCGGTGTCCCGAAGCGGTGTCCCAGCGGTTTTCCTCGCCGCTGCTGGCAAAGGTCCTGGACCTGCTGCGGCAGCAGTACGAGGAAGGGCTGACGGTGCAGCTGGGAGCCTTGGGCGACCGGCTGACGGCCCAGGAGATGAGCCATCTGACGGCGGTGGCCCAAAAGGGCGACGTACTGGTGAACGAACAGGCGTTGGACGACTATCTATCGGTCATCGACGAGGAATATGAAAAGGCCCATGTGGCCGACACAGAGGACCTGCTGGCCATGGGACAGCGGCTCCGCCGGAAAAAGGGTTTTGGAGGGACAGAACAATGACAGATTCCGTACAGAAGCAGCCCCTGCAGGAGCTGACCCCCGAGCAGCGCAAGAAAATCGACGCCCTGATGGAGCAGGGAAAGGCAGCGGGCAAACTGTCCTCCAAGGTACTCATTGACACACTGGACGCCATGGGCGCCGATGATGAGCTGTCGGACCGGATTTATGAGCAGTTGGAGAACGCTGGCATCGAGATCGACGTCAGCGACGTCATGGAGGTTCTGGGCAAACCCCTGGAGCTGACGCCCACGGAGGAGGAGCTGCGAAACACCGCCGACGAGGTGGTGGTGGAGGACCCCAACGCACTGGCCGAGACCTTCAAGATGGACGACCCCATGCGGATGTACCTGAAGGAGATCGGCAAAATTCCCCTGCTGACGCCGGAGAAGGAGCTGGAGCTGGCCAAGCGCATGGCCGATGGCGATGAAGACGCCCGCCACCAGATGGCCGAAGCCAATCTGCGTTTGGTGGTGTCCATCGCCAAGCGGTATGTGGGCCGGGGGATGCAGCTGCTGGATTTGATCCAGGAGGGCAATATGGGGCTGATTAAGGCTGTGGAGAAGTTCGACTATACCAAGGGCTATAAATTCTCCACCTATGCCACCTGGTGGATTCGCCAGTCCATCAGCCGGGCCATTGCCGACCAGGCCCGGACCATTCGGATTCCGGTCCATATGGTGGAGACCATCAACAAGGTCCTGCGGACGGCCCATGCCATGGTCCAGGACCTGGGCCGGGACCCCACCGCCGACGAGATCGCCAAGAAGATGGACATGCCGGTGGAAAAGGTGGCCGAGATTCTCAAAATGGCCCAGGAGCCTGTGTCGCTGGAGACGCCGGTGGGCGAGGAGGACGACAGCCATCTGGGCGATTTCATCCAGGACCAGAAAATTGCCGAGCCCGCCGAGGCGGCCTCGTTCAACCTGCTCCACGAGCAGCTGGAAAAGCTGCTGGAAGGGCTGTCGCCCCGGGAGGCCACGGTGCTGCGGATGCGCTTCGGCCTGGTGGACGGTCGCCCCTATACGCTGGAAGAGGTGGGCAAGGAATTCAACGTCACCCGGGAGCGGATTCGGCAGATCGAATCCAAGGCCCTGCGGAAGCTGCGCCATCCGTCCCGGTCCAAGCTGCTGCGAGACTTTTTAAATTGAAAACATTTTGTAATCTTTTCCCTTGACAATCGGGAAAAAATCCGTATGATAATCTGTGACTGTTCCGCACTGGCCGTGGGGCCGTGCGTATTGAAACGAAACTGAAATTTCGGAGGAATACAACATGTTTGAGAAAATCGCCGCATATCTGGCAAAGCAGATGGACATTTCCGTGGACGACATCCACAAGGACACCACCTTTGAGTCCCTGGGCATCGACTCCCTGGACATGGTCGAAATGGTCATGGACCTGGAGGAAGAGCTGGGCGTGGAGCTGGAGACCGAGGAGAAGCTGACCACCGTCGGCGAACTGGCCGATTTCGCCGAGAGCAAGGCCGGTTAAAATTCACAGTTGCCAAATGGGGCAGCTTGTTGTAAAATTAAACGTATGTCACACGCCATCGGCCTGTGACAAGGTCGCACTAGTCGGGGAGTTAGCGGTGCCCTGTCACCCGCAATCCGCTGCAGCGGGGATGAATTCCCGGCCGAGGGTGTGCACTGTATCGTCTGACCCATGCAAGTGGTGATGAGGAGCCGGTCTTACGCAACGAGAACCCGTGAACCATGTCAGGCGGGGAACCGAGCAGCATTAAGCGGACCTTCTCGTGTGCCGTGAGGTAGCCGTTTCTGAGCCGGCTGTATGGGTTACGGATATAGCGCATGATTCAAAGTCGGGTGTGCGATCTTGTCACGGGCCGATGCTTTTCGGGCAGGGCCTTGCCGCCGGGACAGCGGCGCGCGACGGCCCTTTGACCCCACAAATGCGCTGTGGGTTCTTGAAATACACAAAGTATTCCTGCGAACCCACATCTTTTTGTGGTGCCAAATTGCTCGCCGGGCGCTCTTGTCCCGGCGGCGCGGACCTGCCTGTGTTTAATTTATTAACATTCCTGTGTCTGTGGGAATCCAATGTGTGTGACAACAAATGAGGAGGCGAAGGGATGTACCAGGCGTTGTATCGAAAATACCGGCCCCAGACCTTCGACGATGTGGTGGGGCAGCGGAGCATCACCGAGACGCTGAAAAATCAGCTGATTACGGGACGGCTCAGCCATGCCTACCTGTTCACCGGCACCAGAGGTACCGGTAAGACCTCCTGCGCCAAAATTCTGGCCAAGGCCGTCAACTGCGAGAATTTGCAGGACGGCAACCCCTGCAACTGTTGCGCCGCCTGCCGGAGCATCGATTCCGGCGGCTGTATGGACGTGTTGGAAATCGACGCCGCTTCCAACAACGGTGTCGATAACGTCCGAACCCTGCGGGAGGACGCGGTTTATACACCATCGGAAGTGCGCCGCCGCGTCTATATCATCGACGAGGTCCACATGCTGTCCATGGCGGCTTTCAACGCCCTGCTGAAGATCATTGAGGAGCCGCCGGAGCACCTGGTGTTCATCCTGGCAACCACGGAACTCCACAAGGTCCCGGCCACCATCCTGTCCCGCTGCCAGCGGTATTCGTTCCGGCGGCTTTTGCCGGAGGACATCGGCGGACGGCTCAACTATGTGGCCTATCAGGAGGGCATTGCCATTGAGCCGGAGGCCGTTTCTCTGCTGGCCCGGCTGGCCGACGGCGGTCTCCGCGACGGTTTGAGCCTGCTGGATCAGTGCGCCTCCGCCACGGCGGGAACGCTGACGGCGGAGGGGGTCTATCAGTGCCTGGGACTGGCGGGAGACCGCAAGACGGCGGCCCTGATGGAGGCCATTGCCCGGGGCGACACGCCGGCGGCTTTGGAGATTTTCTCCGACCTCTACGCAGGCGGCAAGGACGTAGCCGCCATGACCGGGGAACTGTCGTCTCTGGCCCGGGACCTGCTGATCCTCAAGACAGCGCCCCGCAGCGGTATGTCCATGCTGTCTGGCGTCTGCACCGATCAGGAATTGGCGGGATTACAGGAGCTGTTGTCGGCAGGGGCGCTGCTGCGTATTACCAACCGATTGCAGGAGACGGCGGCGGGATTTGCCCGCAGCGCCGACCGGCGGCTGGACATGGAATTGTGTCTGGTGGAGCTGTGCGCGCCGGAGCTGCAACTGGATGTGCAGTCCCTCAACGCCCGCCTGTCCAAGCTGGAGGAAGCCGTGTCCAGCGGAAAAGTGGTGGTCCAGGCCGTGGCCGCGCCGCAGCAGAGCGCACCGGCGCAGCCGGTACAGCCGCAGCCCATGGGGCCCCAGCAGCCACCACCGGTGCAGCCATCCCAACAGCCGCCCAACGGCGGGGAATTGCCTGTCGGATTCTGGACAGACCTCATGCAGACGGTGCTGCCCCAGGTACAGCCGGGGCATCGCAGCTTTTTGGCCCGACAGGTGAAGCCTCAGCTGCAAGGGGACACGCTGCTGTTGCTGGCGGACAGCGGCTTCGGCAAACAAGTGCTGGATCAACCGGCGTACCTGCAAGCCATCCGGGAACGGGCGGCGGCGCTGCTGGGACGGCCGGTGGCAGTGAAGCTGGCCGTACAGGGGCCGGGGAGCGTAGACGGAGCCGACGGCTTCGGCCGCATCGCGGACTTTGGACGGCAGCATCCAGATATAGTTGAATTCAAATGACGGCATTTCGATGCCAAACTTAGAAAAGGAGCGATTTTATCATGGCGAAAGGCGGATTTCGCGGTATGTCCATGGGCGGTATGTCCATGATCAAGCAGGCCCAGAAGATGCAGCAGGAGCTGCTGAAGATGCAGGAGGAGATGGAGACCAAGGAGTACACCGCCACGGCCGGCGGCGGCATGGTTTCCGCTACTGTCAACGGCAAGCACCAGGTGCTGGCCCTGTCCATCAAGCCCGAGGCTGTGGACCCCGAGGACGTGGAGATGCTCCAGGACATGATCCTGGCCGCCATCAACGAGGCCACCCGCATGGGCGAGGAGGCCACCTCCGCCGCCGTTTCCAAGATGACCGGCGGCATGAACCTGGGCGCCCTCAGCGGCCTGCTGTAAGATGCGCTACTTTCCCGCTGCCCTGGAACGGCTGACGGAGCAGTTTGCCCGTCTGCCGGGCATCGGCGGCAAAAGCGCCCAGCGTCTGGCGTTTCATGTGCTGAGTATGGATGACGCGGCGGCAGCGGAGTTTGCCGCCGCCATCACCGACGCCAAGGCCACGGTGAAGACGTGTCCCATCTGTCAGAACCTGACGGACCAGGAGCAGTGCTCCATCTGTGCGGACGAGGAGCGGGACCACGGACAGATCTGTGTGGTGGCCGAACCCAAGGATGTCATTGCCATGGAACGGGCCCGGGAATACCGTGGCGTGTACCATGTGCTCCACGGCGTCCTGTCGCCCCTGAACCATGTGGGGCCTGACGATCTGCGCATCAAGGAGCTGCTGGCCCGGGTGGCTGATGGTTCGGTGCGGGAGGTCATCATGGCCACCAACCCCGATACGGAGGGCGAGGCCACAGCCATGTATTTGTCGCGGCTCCTGCGTCCCATGGGCGTGCAGGTGACGCGGCTGGCCTACGGCATTCCCATGGGCTCCCAGCTGGAGTACGCCGACGAGGTGACGTTGCTGCGGGCGCTGGAAGGCCGCCAGGAGATTTAAAGAAAAACGGACGAATCCCGCTTGGGGAATTCGTCCGTTTTTTGCTATCTGGGGTATTCCGGCGTCTCATAGCGGCGCTTGTCCGCCTCAGTGATGGGCCGCACCACCCGGCAGGGGTTGCCGACGGCCAGAACACCGGCGGGGATGTCGTGGGTGACGACGCTGCCCGCGCCGATGACCGTGCCGCTGCCAATGGTGACGCCGGGCAGGACCCGGACGCCGCCGCCAAACCAAACGTTGTCGCCCACGGTAATGGGGTAGGCGGCTTCCAGTTTGGCGTTGCGCCGTTTCACGTCCAGCGGATGCAGCGCCGTGTAGAAACCGCACTGGGGGGCGATAAAGACATTGTGGCCGAAGGTGATTTTTCCAGGGTCCACAAAGACGCAGTTGTTGTTGACAAAGAAATTGTCCCCGGCCTCGATGTTGAAGCCGAAGCCGCAGAAGAGCGTAGGCTCCACATAGGGATTCTTGCCCAGCTTGCCGAAAATCTGCCGCAGCAGCTGTTCCCGGCGGGAGAGATCGGAGGGGCGGGTGTGGTTGAACTCATAACAGAGATCGGCACAGCGATGGTGGGCGTCGGCCCGTTCCGGCGTGGTGGTGTCGTAGAGCAGACCAGCGTCGCATTTTTCACGTTCCGTCATAAAGGGAACCTCCTTGCGCAATACTACTGTTGAGTATACCATAAGGCGTCAAGGAGTGCTTTGGGAGAGACGCATAAAAGACAAGGAAAAAAATTGTCGAAAAAATCGAAAAAAGGTGTTGACATTTACAGTATGGTCTGATATTATATGCAAGCGCTTGAGGGACAGCGGTTCCGATGAAAGCGGCCAGTAAGAACTCCGAAAAAACTTTGAAAAAAGTTCTTGACAAACGAGTTCCTCTGTGGTAAGATAAA
>NZ_JBQKJT010000022.1:0-39278 GCF_052117125.1 Candidatus Avoscillospira sp. LCP25S3_F1
AGGAGAAGATCGTCTTCCTATACCAATGTGGTGTGAATCATCTGCCCTTGGAACAACTACTTGCTTATGTTGCTTGATTATGTGCATTTCGACAGTTTTGCTCATTTATAGTATCTTTCCTATTTTTTTGCGGGTTCGGCAGACAGATAGGCGCCGAATCCGTTCGACTAAGCGGCGGTCCGGGACAGCACCGCTCCCCTGCCGATGTTCTCTTCCCTGTACGATGGGGTGCTCTGGACAAACCGTCGTCCATTGGGTATAATACCACCAATCGTATGATAGAATCCCTGCCGCTTGACACCAAAGGAGGATGCGCAGATGCCGTCAGACACCAGGCAGGCCCGGGCCATGATCACCCGGTACGGCATGAGCAAGGAGTTCGATATGGTGGCCATGGAGACCACCACCAACCAGTATTTGGGCGGCGACACATCCCTGACCTGTTCCATGGAAACCCAGACGGAAATTGACCGGCAGGTGGTGGCGCTGGTCCGCCGGCAGCACCAAAAGGCCGTGCAGATTCTCACGGACCACCTGGACAAGCTCCACACACTGTCCAAGTATCTCTATGAAAAAGAAACGATCACCGGTGAGGAATTTATGGAAATTCTCAACGGCTGACCGCCGGAAAATGCACGCCGCGGCACATCCCCAATGCAGGGATGTGCCGCGGTTACTGTACGCGTATGACTGTCTGCCTAGTCGGAAAACGCACGGACGGCTTTGGTGTAACGCATAAGGTCCGTCAGCGTCCGGCGGTAATCGGCCTCGCCCCGATGGCGGATGGCCTCGAAGGGCAGCGCTTCCCGATTGGTGGTAAACACCGCAGTGATGCCCTCGTCGTAGACCGGTTCGATGCCCGAGCCGGTGACGCCGACAATGGCTACCACCGGAACGTTCTTCCGCTTGGCCCGCCGGGACACGCCGATGGGCACTTTCCCACCCAAACTCTGGCCGTCCATGCGGCCTTCGCCGGTAAGGACCAGGTCGCAGCCCTCCAGCTGTTTATCAAAGCGCACCAAGTCCAGGACCACTTCAATGCCCGGCCGCAAGGCCGCGCCAAAAAAGGCCGCCGCACCGCCGCCGAAGCCGCCGGCAGCACCGGCACCGGGCAAATCTGCCACGGAGCCATGCAAATCCCGTTGGATGACGCGAGCCAAATGGGCAAGGCCGTCGTCCAGCTGCCGGACCATGGCTGCATCGGCCCCTTTCTGGGGACCGAACACAGCCGCCGCGCCCCGTTCGCCGCACAGAGGGTTATCGATGTCGCACATGACCTCCACTGTGACACCGTCCAGCAGGGCTTTGGCTTCTGTACAATCAATGGAAGCGATATCACCGAGTGTTGCGCCCACAGGCGTGAACACCTTCCCTGCTGTGTTACGGAACATAACGCCCATGGCGGCCGCCGCACCGCAGCCGCCGTCGTTGGTGGCGCTGCCGCCAAGGCCCAGAACCAGATGCTTGGCCCCCTGCTCCACGGCGTGGCGCAAAAGTTGGCCCACACCGTAGGTGGTGGTCTGTGACGGGTCCAGCCGCTGGCCCACCATGGGCAGACCGGCGGCGGCGGCCATTTCCACCACAGCCGTGTCGCCCATGCGGGCGTAGGCTGCCTCTACCGGTTCGCCCCAGGGGCCGGTGACAGGCGCAGTGACCCGCTGCCCGCCCACGGCCTCCAGGAAGCACTCCACAGTGCCCTCTCCCCCGTCGGCCACCGGCAGGCCGATGACCCGGCAGCGAGGGTAAAACTGCCGGATCACGTCCTCCGCCATCTGGGCGATGGCGCTGCTGCTGAGAGAGCCTTTGAAAGAATCGGAAATAACAATGATTTTTCTCATATTTCAGATGTTGACGATATTGGTGGGCTTGCCGTCCAGTTCGATGAGGGGATCGTGCCAGTAGCACCAATCCGCATGGTTGGCCCACTTGCCCTTGAAGACGGTCTGGCTGTGGTGGCAGTTTTCCAGCAGCAGGGCAAAGGCGTACTGGTCCATGGTCGCCCGTCTGATGGGGGTCTTGTTCATAACGGCAACCTCCGCGTCGCCGATGCGCTCGGCAATGATGGGCGCGTCCACATAGGAGGTGCGGTCATAGACCGTCACCTCCCCCAGGGGCTCCAGGGCTGCCCAGCTCAAATCGCCGGGATTTTCCGTATAGCCATCCAACACTACGATTTTCATAGGGATTTCCTCCTGTTATATGAAACTGTCTCCGGCTCAAAACACGCCCTGCTCCACCATGGCCTGGGCCACCCGCTGAAATCCGGCAATGTTGCCCCCAGCCGCCGGAGGGCGGCTGTAACAAATCAAACATATCTACGCAAGAAGCTCTTTATAACAGGTTCCCGAGGAATTGCCGGATGGTGGTGTGGTCCACCGCCAGATTCAGGTTCTGGCCATCATCGAATCCGGCGGTAATGACGCCGATCAGCCGTCCGTACAGGTCCAGCAGGGCACCGCCGCTGCTGCCCGGCGAAACCGGTGCGGTAAACTGCACCATGGAGGTCTCCCGCAGCTCCCGGAAGCCGGACACGATGCCATCCGATATGGTGTTGAACAGTCCCAGGGGGCTGCCGATGGCCACAACCTTCTGGCCTCGCACCAACCGTTCCGACGCTTCGAGGATGGGAATGGGAGGCCGCCGCTTGTCGGACCGCAGAATGGCCAGGTCCCGCTCGGGATGGTATTTGATCAGTTCATTGGTATAGAAGACGTCCGATTCCTCCTCCAGCACGATACCGTAATAGGCGCCGCCGGCCACCACATGGAAATTGGTCAAAATATACCCCTGGTCGCTGATGATGATGCCGGAGCCGGTTTTGACACACTCCTTGTTCTGGTCAAACACCTTCAGCATGACCACCGAAGACGCGAAGCGGGCCAGCTCCTCAAACTCCATAGGCTGCCGCCGCGCCCCCGCCTGGGCCGCGGGCTGCTGCACCGGCTGCGGGGCAGGCTGCCGCACCGGCGGGGCGGCCCGGTCCGACCGCTGCAAGGATGCGCGGGACAGGGACGGTTGGGGCTGGGGCTGCACCGGGGCGGCTGCCACCCGATCGGCCCGCTGCAACGACGCGCGGGACAGGGTGGGCCGCTGCTGCGTCATTATCGGTTCCGGCTGTGCCGTCTCCGGCACGTTCTGCCGCCGGGGCAGCACCGGTGGCTGCTCCACCCTCTGAGAGAGGGCCAGCAGCTCTGCCGATTGCACCGATACATCCTGTTCCTTTCCCAGGTACAGCACATCACAGCCCAACCGGTAGAGCAGATACAAAAAGAGATATTCTGCCGTTCCCACGGTACCACTGCACACAAATTTGGGAAACCGGGTCAGTTTTGTGGTTTCCACAAACAGCTTGGGACCATAGCAGTCAATCCAATACAAGAGCTTCACGGCGAAATTGCGCAGAATGGAATCCTCCGTACAATTCCGTACCCGCCGGAACAGGTCCAGAATTTCCTGGAGTGCTCCAGTAAAGGTCTCCTCCCAGAGGACATTCTGAAAGCGGAAGGACGGATTGCAGTTTCCCTGGCTGTACCGCTCCCGGTACCGTTCCGCCGCCGTCGTATCCAGACGGTTGAGCTGTTCAGCATAGACGTAACCGGACCGGTCGTTTTGCCAGGAGCGGCACAGGGCCGCCCACGCGTCAAACTCCTGCCCCGCCGTCCACCGCAAAAAGAATGTCTCCTTTTGAAAGTTAGAATACCGGCCCGGCCGCTGGAAGAACTGTTCCACCGGATGGTCGGCTGTTTCCAGGCGTACCACCTGAAACTGGTTGAAAAACGGATTCATATGGACTTTCTCCTCCTATTGTCCGGCCCGCGCAAAGGCCGCGGCCTGTTGCAGCACATAGTCCGGGAAGCGGCCCTGACCGTCCCAGACCGCCACGCGGTCCCGGTCCATCCCTTCCACCAGGACGTCATGGGGTGCGATGGCCCAGTCGCATTCCCGCAGCATGGGGACGTCGATGGCACTGTCCCCCGCCCCGATGACGCCGGAGGGACTGAATCGACGCCGCAGCCGCGCCACCGCCGCGCCCTTGTTGACCGGCGGCGGAAACAGGTAGAGTTTCCGTCCCGTGGTCTCCACCGACAGCGTCGTATCCGTCAGGCAGGACCGGCAGTACGCAGCGTCCTCCGGGTCGGGGCAGGACAGAAACAGATACGCCCCGTCCACCCGCCGGAGACGGCGGCCCGCCAGCCGTTGCGGAATCGCCGCTTCCATCCGCTCCAGTTCCGGCAGCCACGGCGTCAGCAGGGCTTGCGTCTCCGCTTCCCATGCCGCGTCCGGCTGCCCGTGGTGGAGCAGGACCGCGCCGTTGGCCGCCACCGCATAGGCGGGCGTCACCGGCTCCGGAAACCGGATGCGCAGATATTGCGCCACCGAACGGGTGGTCACGGGAATCAGCCGTGTCAACTGATGGACTGTTTCCAAAAGGGAGACGGCGTCGGGCGTCAGAAATCCCTGCTCCTTTCCGTCGAGCCACTCCACACACCGGTCCCCCTCCTGCCGGTGGGCTATGGAAAAGAGCAGCGTATTGTCCAGATCGCTGGCAAACAGTATTGGTTCCATACTCATTGGTCCGCCATGGTCCGAATGAGTCCGCAGGCCCGGTAATTGACCAGGGGGTACTCACACAGCTCCACGCCTTTCTCCTTTGCCAGGGCGTAAATATGGCCCAGATAGGCCTCGTCGTCCAGACTGTGTACCAGGATTTTCCACGGCACCCGGCGCAGCAGTACGCGGGTGGTCTCCCCGATGCTGGGCTTCACCAGATTGCGGTCCGAAATGGAAAATTCCTGGCGAATCCGCTCCACCTCTTCCAGCGCGCTGATGGAATGGGGCGCCGGCTCCGGCGCCGGCTGCTGGTGCGTGGAAAAATGAGCCGCAATGGCATCGATAAACTGATAGGTCAGGTCCTTGGGCCGCAGCGCTTCATAAAAGACCGCCCCATGGAACTCCCCCGGCCCGATGAGATCGGTCCGGTAAACGGTCCGGCTGAGGAGACCGGAGACCGTGGAATTGAGACAGGAGCTGGCAATAAGGAAATCCTCCTTGGTACCGCACAGGTCCGTCAGATTGGCCGGGTCCGACAGCACAGCCAGCCGCCCATCCACCCCTTTATAGGCGGTGACGGCCCGGTACAGTTCCGCCTGGATGGCCCCCTTCCCGGTCCAGCCGTCCACAAACTGGATGGTTTCCGCCGGGTGGCGGTCCAAGATGTACGCCATGGCCGCTGCATCGATACCCCGGCCCCGGATGATGGAGATGGTGTAGTGGGGCACGTCCACGCCGTAGCGGAACCGGAAATACCGCTTTAACAGCACGCCGATGGAGGTACCAGCCCGCGCCAACGAGACCAGGACCACCCGCTCCCCTTTCTGCTGCCAGAGCTTGTGGCACACGGAAGCCAGGGCATCAGCCGTCATGGACGCGTACCGCTCCACGGCGTCAAAGTAGGCCCGGAGATACTGTTCCGACGGCTCATACTCCACCGGCAGCATCTCCGAATAGTGGACGCCCTGCTGAATGCGCCGCTCCCGTTCCAGGGTGTCCATGGGTTCGATGCAGTTGGTGAGATCTTTCAGCAGAATGGTCACATCGTCCTGTTTATAGGTACCAAACATGGTTGCCTCCCTGAATGTAGTAAACTCGCGCCGTCCCCCGGCCCGGCAAGGCAGACAGGACGCTGCACAAAGCCGCCGTGTCTTCCCGCATGGTGTCCGATACCACCACCACCGCGTCGTAGGATTCCAGGTTGTAGAGGTACGTCTTACGGTCGTCACTGTAAAAACTGCGGACCTGGGCCCCCGAGACAATGGGATACCCTGCCTCCCGGCTGACGCCGATGGGGCTGCGGGTGGTGGCGTGGCATCGGACCGCCCCACTCCCCGGTCTCCTCGCCAGCTGTTGACCCAGAATCAGGGATGGAAGCATACACTCCTCCGTCCCCAGGACCAGGGTCCGGCCCCCTTCCGGCAGCGCCGCCCATTGGAGAAAGGCATCGGCCATCTTCCGGCATTGGGCCACATAGTCCCCGATGGACACACCCAGCCGGGGATTCTGGTCGAAGGAGCCGGACAGCATCCACGATTGGAACGGTGTTTCCGGCGTCCATTGGGGCGGCTGCGGCGCTTCCTCCACTGTGTACCGCGCCACCTGGCTGTCGTAATCGGCCTGGGGCAGCCGGACCAGACAGTGGGAGACGATACCCGCCTGACGCAGCCGCGCCTCCTGTTCCGGTGTCACGCGGTTGAGAATGGAGGCCGCCACCACCGTTTTCTCCCGCAGGGACGGGTACCGGTTTGCCATCTGCTCCACCATATTGAGAATGGTCTTGCCGGTGGAGATTTCATCATCCACCAAAATCACTGTGTCCGTGGCGGCCAGCCCCGCTTCCAGGGCGTCGCCGCACAGCTTCTGTTCCACGGCGTGGCTGTGCTCCTCCTGAAATTCCAGCCAGTTGTGGTTGCCTGGACAGTCTTCCCGGGTGGTCTGTACATAGAAACAGTCTCCGGCCAGCTGTGCCGCCGCCACCGCACCGATGGCCGTGGCCGTCTCGGCAAAGCCGATGACCAGACGGGCCGACGGATAGGAACGCCGCAGGGATTCCCCCAGATGCTCCATCAGCGCCAGGGCCGTTTCCGGGTCCACCGGCAAGTGCTTGGCCTGCAAAGGATTGACCAGCAGATAGGACCGTTTTGTGTTACGATATCGTTTTGCGATGCGCAAAACATCTTCCATGGTATACTGTTGCATTCGTTTGATTCCTCAAAATTTTCGGGTGAGCCGCTGCTTGGGGGTAACGCCGTAGCCGAAAACCGTACCGCAAGCGCCGCCCACAATGTGCATCAAATTGGCCACATTATCCCGGACGAATAGAATGGAATATGCTTCCTGGCCCAGGTAGAGCAGCGCCACCAAAATCAGCGTCAGGGGGATTTTGCCGCTCTTCATGCCGGACAGGGACGCCAGCATGATCATCATAAACACGATGCCGCTGGCACCCAGCAGCGCCGTGCCGGGAAACAGCAGGATGTGCAAAACGCCGGACAGCACCGCCGTGACGAGAATCCCCAGCGCCAGAGGGCCGCTGCCGTACTTTTCCTCCAGCGGTGGTCCGATGACCAGCAGCAGGAGCATATTCCCCAGGAAATGCTCCAAGTTGGCATGGCCCAGCACATGGCCCAACAGCCGCACATACGTCAGCGGATTGGCCGGAGACGACCGGTACACGCTGAACAGCGCTTGCGTGGTCCACCCGTTGGTGAGCGTCCCCAGCAGCAGGGCGGCAGCGGACAGAAAGAACAGGCTCAGCACCACCGGCGAATTATAATCCAGCTTTTTCATACGCTTCTCCCTTTCTGGTTCTGTAAAAAAGAGGGTACCCCGTCCAACGGCGGGCGTACCCTCTCACTTTGCTTACGACAGCTTTTCTGTGATCACCTTTCTGAGCATATCCACAGGGATCATGGTCACAGCAAACACCGCCACAACGCACCATCCCGTCAAAGAGAAGGGGACGCAGCTGAACATACTGCTGATGACGCCGAAGGCCGAAATGGGAATCAGCCCCGCGTTGACAATGAAGGCCTGCACCAGAATGATAGTGACAAACACCTTCATAAAGCCCGTATTTTCATTGAGGCCCTTGAAAATGCCGAAACGGTCGTCCCGGACATTGAAGCCGTTAAACAGGGCGCTCCAGATGAACAGAACGAAGTACGCCGACAGCTTCTGCGCCTCCGTGTCAAAGAACCGGTTCACAAACGGCGCCTTGAGGAACACAAAGCTGAGGACGGTCAGCCACAGGCCCATGGTGACGATCTGCACCATCATGGGCTTGCTGACGATGCTCTCGTCGCGGCGGCGGGGCTTTTCGGTCATATACCGCTTCTGGGCCGGCTCGTTGCCCAGCATAATGGCGCCCAGGCCGTCCATCACCAGGTTGACAAACAACAGGTGCGTCACCTTCAGCGGCTCCTCCACGCCGAAGAACGGCGCGATGGCACTGACCACCACGGCGGCCACGTTGATGACCAGCTGGAACTTACAGAACTTGAGAATGTTATGGTAGATGGTACGGCCATACCAGATGGCGTCCTTGATGGACTTGAAGTTGTCGTCCAGGATGACGATTTTACCGGCTTCCTTGGCCGCCTCGGTGCCGCTGCCCATGGCAAAGCCCACGTCGGCGCGCTTCAAGGCCGGGGAGTCGTTGACGCCGTCGCCGGTCATGCCCACCACCAGATTCATCTCCTGGCACAGCCGCACCATACGGGATTTGTCCGTGGGCAGGGCGCGGGCGATGACGCGGGTTCTGGGAATGATCTTTTTGACTTCCTCGTCGCTCATCTCGTTGAGCTTGGCGGAGGTCAACGCCACGTCGTCCTCCGACTTGAGCAGTCCTGCATCCTTGGCGATGGCCACCGCCGTTTCCAGCCGGTCGCCGGTGATCATAACCACCTGGATTCCGGCGTTCTGCACGTCGGCAATGGCTTCCCGGGCCTCGGGACGGACGTCGTCGCGGATGGCTACAAAGCCGATGATGACCGTATCCTCCTGGATGCGGTTTTCACACAGCGCCTGATTGGAATAGCCGAAGGCCAGCACACGCATGGACTTGTTGGCCAGCTCGTCGATTTTAGCGTTGAGGGATTCCATGTGGATGGGACGCTCGGAGCCGTCCGCCGTCAGGCAGCGGGTGGCCACAGCCAGCAGCCGTTCCGGCGCGCCCTTATAGAACGTCTTGTCCAGCTCCCGGATATGCGCCTGGCTGAACTTGTTGGCGGAGTTGAAGCTCTGGGACTCGTCGGCGGTGTACTGATTCTCCACAGCGTGGAACGTCTCGGCGCCCAGGAATTTCATCAACGCCTGATCGGTGGCATTGCCGCCGATGACCCGGCCCTCCGCATCAAACATGGACTGGGAGTTCTTGCCGATGGCCAGATTCACCAGCTGTTGGATGTTCTTGTGTTCGGCCATCATGTTCAGGGGAATCACCGTGCCGTCGGCGGTAAAGAACTCCACCACTTCCAGATGGCCCTTGGTGATGGTGCCGGTCTTATCGCTGAACAGGATGTTCAGCGAACCGGCCGTCTCGATGCCCACGGCCTTGCGGACCAGAACGTTGTGGTCCAGCATTTTGCTGGTGTTCTGCATCAGCACCAGGGAGATCATCAGGGGCAGTCCTTCCGGCACGGCGCAGACAATGATGACCACCGCCAGGGACACGGCCTCCACCACGTCCTTGACGATTTCCGCCAAATCCATGGAGAAATAGGCCGCCGGTCCACCGGCCTGGAGAATGAAGTAGATGAAGTAGAGCACGGCGATGACAATGGCGCCGATATAGCCGAAGCGGGAGATCATATCGGCCAACTTGGCCAGCTTGACTTTCAGGGGCGAATCCGGCTCGTCCTCCTGCATCTCCTCGGCCATCTTGCCCATCATGGTGGCAAGGCCCACCTTCTGGACGTCCATGACGCCTTCACCGTCGAACAGCACCGCGCCGCGGAACAGGGAGTGCTTGTCCACAAAGGTGTCGCCGGTGATCTCATCGGCCAGCTGCAATTCCGTTTCCGCCGCGTACTTGGGGCACTCCTCCGCCTCGCCGTTGAGGGCGGAGTTATCCACCTTCAGATGTCCGGCTACGAGGATGCCGTCCGCCGGGATTTTATCACCGGCCTGGAGCAGTACCTTGTCGCCGACCACCACGTCGTCCACGTCGATGACGACCACAACGCCGTCCCGGTAGACTTTACACTGGTCTTTCTTGGTGCTGTCTTTCAACTGGCGGTACTTGGTATCGCTGGCCACGCCGGTTTTGGCCGAAACAACCGCCACAATCAGCACCGCCACAATGGTGCCGGCCGGTTCGTAAATATCCGCGTAGTCAAAGACAAACATGACGATCATCAGCGCTGCGATGGCCAGCAGAATGCGGATCATGGGGTCCTTGAAGGTCTCCTTGAATTCCGCCCAAAAGGTGGTGGGTTCCGAGTCGGGAATCACGTTGCTGCCGTATTTCTTTCTCGATTCCTCCACCTGGGATTGGTTGAGTCCGTTAAAATGCATGGGCATTCACCTCGATACGACGGCAAAGAGGAGGAATGGTATCATTCGCTCCTCTTTGCCAATGATGATTGGTTATTAGTATTAAGTAAATCTAGCGCACAGCTGACCCAGACCGGGGTCCTGAGTTGCCTGGCCGACGGCGTTGAACTTCCACTCACCGTTGTGGCGGTAGACCTCGCCGAAAATCATAGCCGTCATATTGTCGTAGTTTTCCGACAGGTTGTAACGGCACAGCTCCTGATTGTTGCGGGCATCCACAATGCGGATGAACGCATTCTGAATCATGCCGAAGTGCTGGTGGCGTTCCACAGCCTGATAGATGTTGACCACAATCACAATGCGGTCATATTCCGCCGGAACGCTGTTGAGCTCAATGACGATCTGCTCGTCGTCACCCTCGCCGGCGCCGGTCAGGTTGTCGCCCATATGCTGCACCGACCGGGAGCTATGGGTCAGATTGCCGAAAAATACGATGTCGTTCCGGTCCACCAGCTTTCCGCCCCGCAGCAGAATGGCCGAGGCGTCGCAGTCGATGTTCTGGTTGGAGCCGCCGGAGAACAGGCCGCCCAGCAGGCCGCCCTTCTTCTTGGCTTCATCCCAGCCCAGACCGACGACCACACGGTTCAAGCCCTCGCGGCCCTCCTTGGAAAGACTGACTTTCTGACCCTTTTGCAAACTGATCGACATTACGGATTCCTCCTTATTTCCAGCGAAACGTCCGTCGGTCTGTCAGGCCGGCGGTTGCCGTTTCTGATTTCGTATGTTACTCCACATCCACGCCATAGTTGGCGCACAGGGCAGCCAGACCGCCCTGGTAGCCGCTGCCGATGGCGTTGAACTTCCACTCGCCGTTGTTTTTATACAGCTCGCCGAAAACAGCCGCCGTCTCGATGGAGAAGTCCTCGCCCAGATCGTACCGCAGCAGCTCCTGGCCGGAAACCTCGTCGAAAATACGGATAAAGGCGTTGTTCACCTGGCCGAAATTCTGCCGCCGCTCCTCGGCCTCGTAGATGGTGACCGTGAAGGCGATGCGGGAAATATTTTCGGGCACCTTGGTCAGATCAATTTTGATCTGCTCATCGTCACCGGCACCCTCGCCGGTCAGGTTGTCGCCCAGATGCTCCACGCTGCCGGAGGGGTGCTTCAGGTTGCCGTAAAAAACGAAATCCTCGCTGCGGGTGGTCTTGCCGGACTCCCCCAGCAGAAATGCCGCCGCGTCCAGATCAAACGCGCCGCCGGTGTCAAAGGCGTTGACATCCCAGCCCAGGCCCACGACTACCTTGGACAGGCCCGGATTCTCCTTGGTCAAGCTGACCTTCTGGCCTTTTTTCAGACTGACAGGCATATACTGTCTCCTCCCTACACTGTAAAAATGGTTTGGATATTGCTTGGTTATGCCACTTCGATGCCGTAGTGGCCGCACAGGGCTGCAAGGCCTCCCTGGAAGCCGCTGCCGATGGCATTGAACTTCCACTCGCCGTTGTGCCGGTACAGCTCACCGACGACAATGGCCGTCTCAATGGAGAAGTCCTCGCCCAGGTCGTAGCGGATCAGGTCCGCGCCGGTGGTCAGGTCCTGAATGTGGATGTACGCGTTCGACACCTGGCCGAAGTTCTGGTGACGGCTCTCGGCATCGTAGATGGTGACCGTAAAGGCAATCCGCTCCACATTGGAAGGCACCTTGCTCAGGTCCACGACGATCTGCTCGTCGTCGCCGTCGCCCTCGCCGGTCAGGTTGTCGCCCATGTGCTTCACCGAACCACTGACATGCTCCAGATTTCCGTAAAACACAAATTCCTTTTCTGTGGGGCACTTACCGTTGCCGCCGACCATAAACGCCGCGGCATCCAGGTCAAAGGCCGCGCCGGAGTCATAGGCGTTGACGTCCCAACCCAGGCCCACAACGATTTTCGTCAAGCTGGGGTTTCCCTTGGTCAGGTCTACTTTTTGTCCCTTTGTCAGATTGATAGGCATTGTAAAGTTCCTCCTCCTGATGATTTGCACACAATTTCTATGAATTTACACTCAATGCTGATTGGGCATGTGATATCGCTGATTGAAATCGGCTTTGATGGTTTCCAGCCGTTTCTGGTCCTCGATCCGCTGCTTGCGGGCGTTCTCCTGAATCTGATTGGTCTCGTCGATGCCGGAGACAATGGTCTGCCACATCTTCTCCAGCGTCTCGATTTTAATGGAGCTGCCGGAGGCCAGACGGGCCGTCATCTTTGCCTGCTCCGCCGTATTCTGGGCGTTGCGGATGAGCATTTCGTTGGTCTTTTCATCCAGCGCTGCCATGGCCTCAGCCTGAATCCGCTGGCGCTTGAGCATGATGGCCTGGGTCAACGCCTGTTTAAACACAGGTAAGGTGATGATAAACGCCGAATTGATCTTGCGCACCAGGTTCATATTGCTGAACTGCATGGTTTTGATCATGGGAATGGCCTGCATGGCCACGTTTTCTGCCGTGCGCAGGTCCTGGGTCCGCTGTTCCAGCATCATCAACGCCTGATTCAGCGAGGTCAGCTCAAACTGGATGGAGTTGTCGCCGCTGGCCGCCATATCGGCCTGTCGCTGGGCGATATACGCCTCGATTTCCCGGCAGCCCTGCTCACCGGCCAGAATGTATTTGACCAGCTCATGGTAATAGGTCACGTTGGCCTGGAACATATCCTCCAGCTTCCGGTTGGACTGCTTGATCTCCGATTCATACTGCTTGAGCTGCACATAGATCTTGTCCACTTCCTCACCCATGGTGTGGTATTTGGCCAAAATCTTGTCCAGCTGCTTGCGGAGGTTGCCGAAGAGTTTGTTGAGAAAGCCGGGGTTCTCCTTGATCTCCTCAATGTCGAACTTGTCCATGATCTTGGCCAGGGTGGTCAGCATGGCGCTGGACTCGTCCAGCTGGGACAGGTTCATACTGTTTAGGACTACGTCGGAGCACTTGGAAATCTCCTCCGCCGCATCGGCGCCGAAGGATACGATGGTTTCCAGATTGTAAACCTCGATCTGGCTGGCCAGACGGTCCACCTCCGGCGAGTTGGTCAGCTGTTGGTTCATTTGCTGCCGGTCGGCCACAATATCGTATTTCTGATACGTCTCTTCCTGCACGGCCGGGGCGGTTCCGGGTTCCACCGTGGAACCGGATGCTGCGGGTCTGTTGAAATCCAATGCCATAGAATTCTCACCTTCCAAACAGTTTTCTCAAGGGGTTGATACTCGGTTGCTGGGTGGAAACGGCGGCAAAATTGGGAACCGTCAAATCATAGATGTATTCGCCAATCTGCTGCTCATGGATATAGTCCGGCGGGAAAAATTTTTCCACACATTGAAAGCCCGTGGGGATAAACAGCAGCACATCGAAGCCCATGCGGTTCAGCAGCGCCACCACAATGCTCTCCTCCAGATTCAGCACCCGCTCCGTGGGATTGATCAGCAGGAGCTTGGGGTTCTTTTTGGTAAAGTCAAATTTCTGCACCATGCGCAGTACGGCCTTGGGCAGATTCAGCGCTGTGGAAAGCACCGTGTACTCCGTCCCGTTCTGCCAGGTGCCGGCGATGATCTTCTGATCCAACAAGCACTGTACCTGATCCAGCAGGAACTCCTGCATCTCCTTCCGCAGAATGGCATAGGGATACGCCTTGTGGTTCCGGAGTTTGTCCCGCAGCAGCTTGCCGTTTTTCAGGAATTGGGTCACAAAGGGTTTGATGGGGTTTTCATCCGTGGGGGACAGCCACGGGAGCCGGTCCACCAGGACCGTGTCGGGGGTCAGGAGTTTTTTGATCTCGCTCCAATACCGGCGGACGTCCCCATCCTTGACGCCGCACACCTTTTCCAGCAGCACCGGCACCGTCACCCGGTCGCCGGACACGGAAAAGGAAGGGCGGTACTTGAGTTCCTGGTCCCACAACAGGCCGATTTCCTCGTACATGGGCTGTAGGGTGACGGCCTCGGCCCTGGCGTACTGCTGATTGCGGTACATGCCGGAGTCCTGATACATCATGGAATCCAGGTCCCGCTCCGCCTGATAGGCGGCGGTGGCCACCCGCCGCTGGGAGGAGGCCGTGGGGAACGTCTCCATGGGCAGGGAATCGTCATAGGTCAGCCGCAGCAGCGCCGGGTCTTCCAGCACCGGCACCGCGGCCCGGTTGGGGACCAGCACCAGCACGTCCACCGGCAGCCGGGCCAGCAGCCGGAGAAACAGCGCTTCGTTCCGGCTGCCGCAGTTGCCGAACAGCAGGAACACAGGCACCTGTCCCGGCGTCCACGCGGGGAACAGTGTCTGTTGATACCGTTTCAGCCAGACCAGCAGATATACCGCCCGGTTGGTCAGTTTCAGCAGAGACCCATCCGGGGCCTGTCCCTCTTCCAGCAACAGGTCCACAAAGCCCTTGACCATGAGCCGCTGCAATTCCGCCTGGGCCGGATAGCGGAGATTCTGAGAAAGGCCCAGAATCATCTGGTCCAGCGTCGTATAATTCTGCCGCCGGATGGCGGCGATCTCCTCCGGCGTGGGGGCCGGGATGGCCTGGTCCACCAGGCAGATGGGGCGTTCCGACCGCTCCAGTTCCTGATAGAATCCAAAGAGATCATTGGAAAACAGCAGCCGATCCTCCACACCGTGCTGCAAGAGAAAGGCATTGTAAAAGAGATGGGGGTCGTCTCCCCGGGCGGGCGGCGCCGTCAGCACCTCCCGCAGGGCGGGCGACCGCATCCAGGCGTTGGTACACGGCTGGAGTGTGGGCAACGTGCCATATAGCCGCTGGCGGTTCCACTCCTGTTCCAATTCCTTCTGCACCCATTTCAGCGTAAACCAATCGGGAAACGGGGTGGCATTGGTCTGGGGCAGCCGGGTGGAGCACTGGTCCGTGGGGTCCGCCCGGCGGTACTGCGCCCCGTCCCGGCACACCATCAGAATGTCCGCCCCGGCTCCGGCCAGAATGGTCAGCAGCTGCAATTCGTAGGCGCTCACCGCGCCGTCATAGAGGATTTTGGGCAGACGGTCCTGGCCCAGCGCCGCTAGAATCCGTTCAAATTTAAAGTACAGCCAGCAGAGGTATTTGACATAGGCGTTGTGGAGCATGTTCTCGTTTTTGCCCTGACGGGCCAGCGACTCCAGCATAGCGTCCATGGACACTACAATGTTCTCCCGCTGGGCCGGAGACAGGCGGGGCAGCCACCGGCGCAGCTGGTCATCCATAAACGGCCGGTTCCGCTGAAATCCGCCTCCCAGCATCTCCTGAAAATACGCCAGGTTTTCCGGCGTGGGATTGGGAATGCGCCCGTCGAGGATGACACCGTTCTGCCGGGCCTCCTGGTAAAACCGTTTGACCGCGTCGGGCAGATCCTCGGTAAATCCCTCCACCCGTACAAAATAGACGCACGGCTCCCGTCGTTGGGAAAGTGGTATTAAAAAGTCGTTAAGTTTTGATAAAGTTCCCAGTTGAAACATGGCGGCCCTATTCTTTCCCATGCGCAATTACCGCAACAAAGATACATGTAATTGCTGTGTTTCATCCTCAAAAGCGTCTCAATATCAAAGATCGTACGGCAGATTCAAATTACAATCATTTTCCTGGTTTTTTCCCATTATACTACACCTCATTCCCGTATTCAAGCCTGAGTGCATCCTTGCTTTTCCCGGCATTCCGGCGGGAGCAGCGAGAATTATTTTACAATTTTCTCCTCGTGTGCTACAATGGAAAAAAGCTTATCTTCCAGGAGGAGTCTCATGTTTCACAGCCTTGCCGCATATTCGGTGGGCGCTTTGCTGTACTGTCCCGCGGGCCTGCACGATTCTATCGTGACCACGCTGCTGCACAATGCCATTCCCGCGCCGTTTTCCCTGGCCTTCTGCCTGGAGGATACGGTCAATGACGCCCATTTGGCGGAGGCGGAGAACGCGCTGCTTCGCACCCTGGAACAGATTCAACGCCTGCATGCGGAACACAGTTTCTATCTGCCTCAGATTTTTGTACGCATCCGCTCTCCCCTGCACCTGCGCCGTATGGCGGCCCGGCTGTCCGGTGTCTCCCAGGTGCTCACGGGCTTTATCCTGCCGAAATTCTACACGGACAACAGCCGGGCGTATCTGGCTGCCGTGGAGGACCTCTCCCAATCCTCCGAATTTCTCTATATGCCGATTTTTGAATCCCACGCCATGGCGGCCCCAGCGGGACGGCTGGAGCAGCTGGCTCGGCTGAAAGAGGAACTGGCGCCTTTTTCCACCCGCATTCTCAATCTGCGTGTAGGCGGCAACGACCTATCCCACGTCTTCGGCCTGCGCCGGGGTGTCTGCGACACCATTTACGATTTACAGCCGGTGGCCCGGATTCTGCTGGACGTGGTATCCACCTTCGCCGCCGACTATGTGATTTCCGGTCCCGTGTGGGAGTATTACGCCGGGCCGGGTTGGGACACAGGACTGGAACGGGAGCTGCATCTCGACGCCCTCAACGGGTTTATCGGTAAAACCGTCATCCATCCCAACCAGATTCCCATTGTCAACCGCGCCTTGCAGGTGACGGCCCGGGACTACGCCGACGCCCGGAGTATTCTGTCCTGGGATCTGGACAACGCGCCGCTGGTGGCCCGCAGCGTTGATGCCGCCAGAATGAATGAATTTAAAACTCATGCCAACTGGGCCTCCAAAATTCTGGCCCTGGCCCAGATTTATGGTGTCCGTCCAGAGGACGCCGCGCCGGTTCGGAGAACCGCCGCCGTGAAGCCCGCCGTCAGCCGCCGCGCCGCCCCCTGAGGCGTCGCGGCAAGCGGGAAACGCACAGTAGATTTTGCGTCAATTTTCTGGTAGTATATTCCGTGGATTATGGGAACTTTATGCCTGGCAGTCGGCGGAGAGGGGGAACCAATTTTGAAAAAGGCTGTCGCGGTTCTGGCGTCGATGCTCTGTTACATCGGCGCGTTTCTGTTGCTCTTTCGCCTTTCCATGGGGCAGGTGTGGCTTGTGTTTTTCTTTGGGACACCCCTGTTTGCAGCCGCCTATTTTATCCCGGCGGGAGCGTTTTTCGCCCGCCGCCTCCACCTGAATCGCTGGATTCTGTGGCTGTGCATGAATGGTATCGGCGGCCTGTGCGGCTGGGTGATCGTGCTGATCCAATACCCTACCCTTTTGATGAACGGCTTCATTCTGTTGCTGCTGCTGCCCGCCCTCGTCTGTGCCGCTCTGGTGTGGGCCGTGGTTGGGTTGGGCTTTCTCTGTTGGAACCGACGTGCAGCCCGCGCTGCGTCCGCGCCGGAACCTGTTTCCAGGACTGCCGCGCCCGCCCGGCCATCCGGCACATGGGTCAAAAAGCTGAAATGGTTCGCCGGTACCGGCGGCGTGGTCTTACTGATTCTGGCGGCTGCCGGCCTGTATGGGGGCGTCCGGAATCTCAACACCATCCGCCCCGCCGACCAGTACAAGGACAGCGGTGTCCACACCTTCGCACCCTACGACATTCTGCCTGTCTCGGTGAAAACCACCGGTCCCCGCCGGTATCGCCGTCTGCACCCCACCAAGACCGTCTATATGGTCTATTACCGGACCACCGACGGCTCCGGTTATCAGTGGCGGGACGAGGGCGGCACCGCCCGGGTTCTGGCCGAACAGCTGTACCAACGCGGTTCGGTGGAACGGCGGGTCCTGTCCATTCCGTCGGAGGACACCTACATCACCGTGGAGCCCCATCTGACCGCCCAGCAGTACACAGACGGTCTGCGGCGGCGGCAGTACATCCTCCTGGGCCTGTCCGGCGGATATATGCTGTGCTACGGCGTAGCCTGGATCGTCATTCGGCGCAAAGCGGCAGCGGAGGAGGACTGACGTTGAGGACCTGTGTGAACAACCGCCGGATTGGCTGGATATTTTTTAAGAAGGAGAAAGGATCATGGAGAACCGTAAAATCAAAAAAATCAATGTGCTGTATCTGCTTTGCTACATCCTGGTGCCGTTGGCGCTGATTTTCCTATGCGCCTGGTTCGGTACCTCCCGCTTTCCCGACGGCGGCAACCAGCGCTCGTTCCTGCTGATGGGTCCCTTTATCCTGTCGGTGCTCTGGTGGGTCTTCGGCGGCCGTCAGCTTTTCCGTGCCAGAACCAAGACTGTGGAGCGGGAACTGGATGCCAAGGGATTCCTGCGAGAGTACACCTTCAGCAGCGGCTCCTGCACCGTCATCATCGACACCCAGCACCAGCAGATTGCCCTGCTCTTTTTCTGGAAACCCTTTACCTATTTCGTCATTCCCACCAGCCGCATTTCCAGAGCCTGGGTGGATGACGGCCGGATGGGTTCGGGATTTATGGCGGGCAGCAGCCGCGTCAGCTTTCTGTTCATAGCCGACGGCGTCAAGGTCCGGATCAACACCTTCACCTCCAACAAGAGATGGAGAATGGACAGCGACCACATCCTCACCGGCATTTCCAAGGCGGACCGGATGGTCCGGGTTCTGCAAAACGCCGGCGTCGGGGCCAACTGACATGGGCCTGTTCCGAAAACTGAAAGCCGTCCTGCGGGATGACTGGTGCGGAACGTGTCAGGTCCCCATGGACACCACTTTTCAGCGGATTTATACGCTTCCCATGACGGTGGGCCATTACCGCGCCCACAAAAATCCGGCGTATTATCTGGAAAATCTGCGCAGGGTGTCCGGGGAAATCATGCCCGGCGTGTATGTCTGTGAGCTGACAGCCTACCGGTGTCCCGACTGCGGACACCGGGTTGTAAGACTTTGTATTTATCTCCCCGTCCGGGGAAATCGAAAATTTGAGGATACCTATGAGTTTACCCATGGAGAATTGGACGAGCTGCTGCGGCAGCCATAGCCGGGATTCCATGGAACCGGGTTCCGTTCAGGAGGAAAAAGAATGAAGAGAATCACCAAAACCACGTTCCCCCGTCTGCTTGGCGCTTGGGTTTTGATCCTGGCGCTCCTGTTGTCCGGCTGTACCTTCGGCCAGACCAGTGCCAACTCGGACACCGGCGCCGACGATGCCAACGTCTCCGACGATGCCGGAACTACCGACACCGCCGATACCACGGAGGAGGAAGCGGATGCCGACCAGCCCGTTGACTACAGCAAGTACAACGCCTATCTGGAAGTGCTCAACAGCGTTTATGAAATGGACGATCTGCTGACCGGTTACTTCACTGTGGTGCAGTATCAGCCGGAGTTTGCTCTGGTCGATGGCGCGGAGTACAGCATGCTGGATGACGTCTTCGGCTACTACACCTTCCACTCCTATATCATGACGGACGCCTTGAGCTACTGCGACGAGGACCCCGCCTACCCTGAGCAGGATGAGCTGCTGAAGCAACTGGATGAGCCTTTCCAGACCATGGGCGAGATTCTGAGCGATCTGGGCTGGTATATCAGCTACCAGCAGTATGATGGGGACAATCTGGCCGAGGCTGCCGAACTGCACACCCGGCTCTATGAGGCCGTCGGCGCCTTTGACGAGGCTGCCCTGCCCTTCATGGAATCCATGAACGCACTGGACGAAGCCACGGAGGCGGACGAGCTGGAGCGGCTTCAGGCCGAGGGCTGGGACATTGCCTATTACACCCGGATTATCGTCAGCATCTCCAATGACATCGATACGGAGATCTGGGAGCAGCTGTCCGCCGTGGAAACCGGGACCCTGCCCCCGCTGGACATGACCAACCTGGAAACGCTGTACACGGAGCATCAGGAAGCCTATGCCAGTCTGACGGAAGCCCTGGCAGACCCGGAAAGCGTACAGCTCGTGTGGCCTGACAGCGTCACCGCAGAGGTTGAAGTGGAGCTCTTCACCGACGCGGCCAGCAATGTGAACACCGCTTTGGAAAACTTTATGACAGCGACCCGGAACCAGGAGGACTACAGCGAATCTTATGATGCCTATTTCAGCGCCTGTTCCCGCCTGATCGACCTCTACAATTCCATGATTTCCGGATAACAACTTCCCCTCCGAACGGATGACATGTTCGGAGGGGATCTTTTATGATATGGGAAATCGAAGCCGGTACAGCAGACGGGGAACCATGCAGGATTTCTTCAGCGTACAAAGGGCGCAAGTGATTGGGATATCACTTGCGCCCTGTTTGGTTTTGAGAGAAGAATTTCCGGTTATTCGTTGATCTGGGCCACGTCTTCACAGTAGCGCATCAGCATGGCGGCGGTTTCTGCTCTGGTGGCCTGGCCCTGGGGGTTCAGCCGGGAGCCGGAACCGTTGAGGACGCCCGCGCCGCAGGCCCACTGCATGGCTGGAATCGCCCATTCGCTCAGGTCCGCAACGTCTGTATAGCTCAGAATGTTGGTGTCCTCGCCCACGCTGACATCATGGCCTTTGGCCTTGGCGTAACGGTAGAGCATGACGGCCAGCTGTTCCCGTGTGATCTGGTCATTGGGCCCGAAAGTGCCGTCCGCGTAGCCGCCCACAATGCCCATGACCGATGCCCAGCGGATGGACTCCGTGTACCATGTTCCGTCTGCCACATCGGCAAAGGGCAGCTCGTCAGTAACCTGGGGACTGCCCGCCATGCGCCACAGAATCGTGGCAATCATGGACCGGCTGGTGATGCCGTCGGGAGCAAAGCCGCCATCGCCAACGCCGTTCATCAAGCCTTGTTCATAGACGTACCGCACCGCGCCGGCATACCACGCCGTTTCGGCTACATCCGTAAAGGGCAGCGGTCCCGGAGTGGCTACCGCTTCTGTAAACACGGCTTTTACCGTAACCGCACCGGACGGCATGGTAAAGGCATATTTGTCGCCGCCCTGGCCGGTCACAGCCAGTTCGTTGCCCTTGCTGTCGGTGACCGTAAGGGTCTGCAGTTCATAGCCCTCGTCCGGGGTCACCGTCAGGGTGACGGTACTGCCGGGAGCAGCCGCGTTGTTGCTGACGGTCACCGTTCCGTGGGCCGGAGCCGTATTGCCAGTGGTAATGGGATAATTGCTCACACCGCCGCCGGAACTGGAACCGCCGCCGGAACTGGAACCGCTGTCACCCGTGCCGCCGCTGGCTGTCCACTTGGCCCAATAGGTCTGATTGCCGGTGGAATCGGCGGGGATGGCCGTCACCGCCTGGCCCTCCAGCTGCGCGTTATCATACCAACCGCTGAAGGTATACCCGCTCCGGGTCACGTCGGTGGGCAGCGTGACCACCATGCCCTCCACATACTCGGAAACGATGCCGCTGTTGATCGTACCGCCGTTGGCGTCCAGCGTGACGGTGCTGCGCTTGCCCAGCAGCACTTCGCCGCCGCTGCCAAGGGCCACGCCGTAGGCGGCGTCATCCGGGATGAAATACTCCATCGGGTCCTGGCCGGACATCTGGGTACCCCAACCGCTGGTAAAGACGCCGGGGGCGGCCATGGAGACGCCCAACTGCGCGCCGCTGGTCAGCGGACCACCGAGAACCATGGAGCCGCCGTCCAAATAGACATTACGGCTGCTGCCATTGGCGGTGTTGCCCGTGACGGTGGGAGCGCCGGAGATGGTCAGGGTACTGCCGGTGGGCAGCACAACACCGCCGCCTATGGTATTGCCGACAAGATTGCCGCCGAACAGATTCACGTTGCAGTTGCTTCCCACCAGGACACCACCGCCGGTGAGAACGCCGCCGTCCAAGCTTTCCGTGCCGTCCTGCTCGTTCCACGTCCACAGGCCGTCTGTACCCACAGTAAATTTGTGTTCCACAGCGGCGTTACAGTCGCAGATGGTCAGCGTCGTCCCTACGGTCAGCTCAATATCGTTCCCATTCAGGTTCAGCACATGACCATTGAGGCACAGGTCTACTTCTCCGCTGACGGTAATGCCGTCGATGAGCTCCACATCTTCCGTCAGGTAGTACGCACCGTTGCGGAGCTCGGTGGGCATGGCGCTTTCTTCCAGTGGCGCATAGATGTTCTCACTATGGCCGTCATCCGCACAGCCTGCGTCGCCACAGCTGGGATGCCGGTGGGCATCCAGCACAGCCTGAATGGTTTGCGCGATCCTGTTGTGGCCGTCCTGGTTGGGATGGAAGTCCAGGTCCAGATCCGCAGAAATAGATGGAACAAACGTCATACCATTGTAATGGGCGTTGCACAGGTTGACCGGAGAACCCGCAAAGGCCGTGTACACATCCGCGATGAGGACATTATTCGCGCTGTTCGCAGCCTGTGCTATGCCGGCGTTGAGGATAGGCGCCCCTGCCGCAAAGACTGCTTTCAAATTGGTAATATGCGTTTTTAACAGGTCGTCTCGGACTTCCATGTACTGATACGGATCATATTGTGTCGCCAAAATGATCTCCGCCGTTGGATTCTCCGCCCGGATTTCACTGAGAATCTGCTGGAGATTGGTCGCCACCTGCCCGCAGGCAGCTTCGATCATTCCGGATTGTGGGAAATCACCCAAGTAGCCGAAGAGCGTCAGCAGCGTGGCAACATTGGCCGCTGGGTTTTGCAGCATCGCCATCAGCTTGACAATATCTATCTGATCGGCTTCGTCTTTCCCTTGATTATACTGCGCAACCAGGAACGCGTACAGGGCATTCATCAGGTCGTTGCCGCCGATGGTAATGGTAATAAGGTCGGCATTGGAAACGTTGATGGTATCGCTTTGCAGCTTTGTCAACAGAGTCTGCGTCGTCTCGCCGTCCTGGGCCTGATTGTCCAGCGTGTAGCCCTTGGCCGCCGCCAGCTAGTCGGCAAAGGGGCTGTCGACCTTCCCGGTGGTGGGCGCGTAACCCGTGGAAATGCTGTCGCCCAGGACAAGATAGACGGGATTGGCCGCCCATGCCGCGACAGGCAGCAACGCCAGACACAGCGCCGCGCATAGGCACAGACAGATGATGCGTTTCTTCATATTTTTCAACCTCCTTGATTTTCAGAAACCGCCGTGGGCTTCCATACGGTTATCCTCCCAGCTGCATGGAGTCCAACAGCTCATTGATCGAGGCACGAAGACAGTAGGTACCGTCATCCCATACCACCTCGCTGCCTTCCAGCCTTGCTGTGGAAAAGAATCCCGGCTCCGCCAGCCGTCCGAATCGAATGGCATTGATCCGATGCTTCAAATCCACCACCGCTTCGCTGCCGTTTGGAAACGTCAGTTTCAGCTGATATGCCGGAAGCACCTGCAATGTTACATCAGCCGCATCCATACCATTACCTCCTCCCTCGATAAAATAACAGCATAGGCCTTCTGTCTTTATCATACAGAAAACCTATGCTGTCCACATCCCCCAAACGGGGGATATTGCGAAAATCATTTCAACAGGTCCACCAGTTTGCTGCGGCGGTCAATGTTGGTTTTATTGAAAATACTGCGAATATGGCTCTTCACCGTTTCCTCGGAAATAAAAAGCCTTTGGGCAATTTCCCGGTTCCGCAGTCCCTCGGCAGCCAGCAGCGCCACCTGCCGTTCCCGGTCGCTGAGTTCCGCCATCTGGTCGGGATGCTGCTCCAGCATGGCGAAAATATGGCTTTCCTCGGCCTTGGTATAATGGATTTTCAGTGCCTTGATCTCCCCTATGGCCTTGGCGTGCTTCTTTTTGATGGAGGGAAGCAGGAACAGAATCGACAGGTATTTTCGGAAACAGGCCAAAAATGTGTAGTTTTTATCCTGTTCCGCCAAGGAAAGCGACTGCTCCAGCCACTCCGCCGCCCGTGGGATAGCGCCGATGGCCAGATAGCACAGAGCCAGCCCCACGCACATAAAATTCCGGGTGGACAGGGAGATCAGACGGCTGTCCAGCTGGAGCGACGCCTCCACGCTGGCAATGGCTCGCTTGTACTCCTTGCGGAGAATCAAATCGGTGATACGGTTGGTTTTGGCCATAAAGTTGGTGAAGGTCAAATCGCCCAGCATGTCCGCCTCTCCCCTGGCCCATGCCGCCGAGCGGTCCGGCTCCATCATCAGACCCAGCAGATAGGTACGTACCGTCTCCGCCATTTGGGTGTTGATGGCGGTCTGCTGCAAAAACGGATAGGCCAGCGCCTTCGTCTCCAGATACTCAATGGCCTTTTGCAGGGAAATCATATCCGACTGATAGATGGCGTTGATGCCCAGCAGCAGCGCCGCCCCATAGGTCACGGTGGCATTCTCCCACCGTTCCGACAGCATGGCCGCCCGATGGGCATAAATATCCGACTGATCGAACTGGCCCTGTACGCTGAGCGCCTCTCCCAGATACAGCTCATAGGCCCCGGCGCCGTGCTGATTGGTCAGGCGGTTGTACACCTCCAGCATGTCCCGCAGTTCCTCCGCCGTCTCCATCATGCGGCCCGGCGTGCGGTAGAAGAGGTACCACATGGAGGTGGTGCCGAAGAGGAATGGTTCCTCCTTGGTAAAAATCCGCGACGGTGCGGACAACAGCGCTTCGGCCTCCAGATAGTGGGCTTTCATGCCGGGAAGATCGGGAAACGCCTGGAAGGCGGCCACCATGTGCCACTCCCCCATCATCTGACGGCTGCCGCTGTCCGCGATGATCTCCCGGCATCGTTCCAACGCCGTTTCATAACCGCTGAAATCCGCACCCGTAAACAGAGCCAAACACAGCCGCAGCATGGACAGGGGGTATTGGGCCAGGAGCTCCCTGGAACAGCGTCGCAAAACCGTGCGGGCCAAAGCTGTATAGGAAAGCGTGCCAAAGGTCTCGTTCAACAGTCCCGTCAGCGGACAAGCCAGCAGTTTCTCGTCGCTGCCGGACTGGAAAAAACACTCCACCGCCTTTTTCCGGTTGCCTGCCTGCTGGTAGATGTCTCCGGCAGTCTGGTACACCTGGCATCGAAACGCCTCCGGCATGGCGTCCAACTGGCCCAGAAGAAAATGACGCAGCAGCTCATGGGGATACCCAGCCCGTATGCGATGGTCCCGGTACATCATGGGAATCCGTACCAGCAGGTCGTGCAGTTCCTGCTCCCGGCCGGGAGCGATCTGCGACAGTTCATCCTCCTGAATACAGTCAAACACGGCCACACGCAGCAGCAGACATTGGGCCTCCGGCGAAATCTTTCTCCAGAAAAACTCCTGGAGCAGCCCGTCCATATCCCGGAAGGTGGGCAGTGCCGTGCAGCCGTCGTGCAGCGTTTCAAAATAGAGCGATACGGCGGCGGCCCATCCCTCCGTATTGCGGTAGATGGCCTCCGCCTGCTGTTTGGACAGGTCCAGTCCCAGCTGCTTCCCGTATTCCAGAATATTGGCCCGTGTGAGCAAAAACTCCCGGGAGGTCAATCGGGTAACGCCGCTGCTGTTCTCAAAGACCGCCCGGAGCTTTCCAAAATTCTGGGAAATCAAAATCACATGGAGCCCGTCCTGATGCCGGTCAGCCAGGGCCCGCAGCAGCGGCAGCGGCCAGTTGTCCCGCACCAGCTGGAAGTTGTCCAAAATCAGGTAGCAGGGATCCGGCACCGAAAGCCCGGTCAAAATATCGGCGGCAGCGCTGGCGTTGCTGCGGTTTAAGAAGCCCAGCTTGCGCAGGGCGGCTCCGGCATTTTCATCCAGCTGGCTGATCTGACGAATGAACCAGTCCAGACTGTTGTCCTGTAACAAGCTGACCGCGGTAAACCAATGGACCTGCTCCTGGGGCAGCGCCTTCGTGGCCCATCGCACCGCCGTCGTCTTTCCATATCCGGCGGGCGCTTCGATCATGGCCAGGCTGCAATGATGCAATTGCTGTAATTTCTGTATAATCTGTTCCGAAAAGTAGAATTGCTCCATCTACTCACCCCAATTCTGCATACTAACATTATAGGTAGTTGTTGGACCCTTGTCACTCCCCCAAAAGAGGGATTTGGCAATACCGTACCAAGGATAACACGTCCCCATACCAAACCGTACACTGGATACATCGCTTTTCTGTACATTCGGTATCTGTGGGAGGACGATATCCCGCCGTGAAACAGAAAAAAGTTACCGAAATCCGCAAATAGCAGTTTTCGGTAACTTTTTCTTATGTCAATGGTTTGCTATCGGCTCTCACATGATTGCGGGAACCGGCGCGGCAGACGAAGATCCACCGCTTTGTAAAAAGCGCCGTCCTTCCCTATCTCACAGGTAGCGGAAGAAAAACAGGAAGAGCACCAGCAGCAATATGGCGACAATGCCGAGAAATACCGGCACAAACACCACCAGCGCCGCCAGAATCATGGCCAGCCGGTCGTTTTTCTCCAGGGACACCTGGGAGCGCTCTTCCTCAAACCGCTCCTCCGCCTCCCGGACATTGACGATCCGGTTGATCTTTTTCCCAAACAGCATGGGAACTCACTCCTTATGGTGCAGAGGGTAGTGACAGGCCACAAAATGGTCGTTACCCACATCGGTCCACTGGGGGACCTCTTCCTTGCACTTCTGCTGGCAATAACGGCAGCGGGTATGGAACTTGCAGCCGGAGGGCGGGTTGACCGGGCTGGGAATATCGCCTTCCAGCAGAATGCGCTCCCGCTTGTCGTTTTCATCTACCACGGGAATGGCCGAAAGCAAGGCCTCCGTATAGGGGTGGAGGGTATTGGCAAACAGTTCTTCTGTGGGGGCCAGCTCCACCATATTGCCCAGATACATGACGCCGATGCGGTCGCTGATATACTTGACCACGCTGAGGTCATGGGTGATGAACAGGTAGGTCAGGTTCTGTTGTTCCTTCAAATCCGACAGCAGGTTCAGAATCTGAGACTGGATGGACACGTCCAGGGCCGACACGGCCTCGTCACAGACCACAAAGGAGGGATTCAGAGCCAGACTGCGGGCGATGCCGATGCGCTGGCGCTGGCCACCGGAGAACTGGTGGGGGTACCGGCCGAACATGTAGGTGGCCAGACCACAGTTCTCCATGACCTGGAAGATGTAGTCCCGCATGGCCGGGTCACCGCGCTTGAATACGCCGTGGGAGACCAGGCCCTCGCCGATGATCTGTCCGACGGTCATTCTGGGATTCAGCGAAGAATAGGGGTCCTGGAAAATCAACTGCAAATCCTTGCGCAGCACGCGCATTTCCTCTTTGGGGAGGCTTTTCAGGTCGATTTCCTTGCCATCCTTGTAGTAAAGAACCTGTCCGTCGGTCTGGGGATAGAGCTGCAACAGGGTCCGGCCCAGGGTGGATTTGCCGCAGCCGGACTCGCCCACCAGACCCAGCGTTTCACCGGCGTAGATATCCAAGGAAATGCCGTCGTTGGCGCGGACATACCGCTGCTGCTCCCGCAGCTTCGTCTTTTTCACGGGGAAATACTGCTTGACATCCCGGACACGCAGCAGCACCTTACGAGTTTCATTCTGCATGTTCTTTTCTCACCGCCTTCTCCGGATAGAAGCACCGGATATAATGGTTGGGGCCGATCTGCTGCAAGGCCGGCTCGCTGGCTTTGCACTTCTCGGTGCAATACTTACAGCGGGGCGCGAATTTGCAGCCCTCCGGCAGATACAGGGGATTGGGCACAGAACCGGGAATGGCTTCCAGCCGCTGATCCTTGGGCGTATTCAGCCGGGGAATGGAGATCATCAGACCTTCCGTGTAGGGATGGGAATGGGTGCCGTCGTGGAAAATGGTCTTGGCGTCGGCCTTCTCCACAATCTGTCCGCAGTACATGACCGCCACTTCGTCTGCCATTTCGTGAATGACGCCCAGGTCGTGGGTGATAAAAAGAATGGAGGTGCCGGTCTGCTGTTTCAGCTCGTTCATCAGCTTCAGAATCTGCGCCTGAATGGTGACGTCCAGCGCCGTAGTGGGCTCGTCGGCAATCAGCAGCTTGGGCTTGCAGGCCAGGGCCATGGCGATCATGACGCGCTGGCGCATACCGCCGGACAGCTGAAACGGATACTGCTTGGCCACCCGCTCCGGATTGGGAATCTTGACGTCGGCCAGCAGGGACGCGGCCTTTGCATAGGCCTCTTTCTTGCCCAGGTTCTGGTGCAGCCGCAGAACCTCACCGATCTGGCGTTCAATGGTGAACACCGGGTTCAGAGAGGTCATGGGCTCCTGGAAGATAACGGAAATCTCATTGCCGCGGATGTGATGCAGGTCCTTGATGCTGGCCTCCAGAATATTGCGGCCGTTGAAGGTGATCTCGCCGCTTTCAATATAGCCGTTGCCGTCCAGGAGTTTGATAATGCTCATGGCCGACACGCTCTTGCCGGAGCCGGACTCGCCCACGATGCCCAGGGTCTTGCCGGCCTCCAGGGAGTAGCTGACATCGTTGACGGCCTTGACGATGCCCTTTTTCGTTTTGAAATAGGTATGCAGGTTTTTGACTTCCAACAGACTCATGGCTTGTCACCTCTCCTTCGATTTGGGGTCAATGGCGTCGCGCAGGCCATCGCCGATGCAGTTGATGCTGATGGTGCAGATGCCCAGCATCAGAGCCGGGAACACCCAGCGCCACCAGTAATTCTCGATGACCTGGCCGTTCTGTGCGCCGGTCAGCATATTGCCCCAGGTGGCATTGGGCTCGTTGACGCCGAAGCCGATGAAGGACAGCGAGGATTCGGTCAACATACAGGTGGCAAAGCTCAACGTGGCGTTGACGATGATGACGGTGATAATATTGGGCAGGATATGGCGGAAGATGATGCCGAACTCCCGGACGCCCAACGCCTTGGCGGCGGTGACAAACTCCTGCTCCCGTTCCGCCAGAACGCTGCCGCGGACCAGCCGGGCAATGCCGGGCCAGGACAGCAGGCCAAGAATGCACATGATCAGAATGATTCTCTGGGTCTCGCTGATTCTATTGCCCAGAATCGACGACAGAATGATACAGAACGGCAGGAACGGAATGGACGAGACAATCTCCGTCAGACGCATCAGCAGATTGTCCACCTTGCCGCCCTTGTAACCGGAGATGCCGCCGATGACAATGCCGATAAAGGAAGAGATGATAACGGCGATGGCGCCGACGGTCATGGTCATGCGTCCGCCCACCAGGATACGGCGGAACAGATCGCGGCCCAGGGCGTCGGTACCCATCAGATAGCCCTTGAGGCCCCATGCCACCACCGTACCGTCCTGGGTGATGGCGTAGTTGGCATAGTAGCCGCTGTCCACCGAAGCGACGGCGGTGCCGCTGGGCGCGTCGGACTGGCCGTGGGTGTTGTCACCCCAGCTGTACACTGTGCCATCCTGCAAAATGGCGGTATAGTGATACCGGCCGCCAGCGAGGGAAACCACCTGGCCCTGAATTTCCTCCGGAATGTTCAAGGTCTTTTTGATGTTGTTGCCCCAGGCGTAAACGGTACCGTCGGCGGTGACGGCGGCGGCGCTCTCATCGGTGATCGCCAGGTCCACCACATTGCCCTGGATTTCGGCGGGAATGTTGGTGTAGGCGGAGGTCTTGTTGGTCAGCGGCACAACCTCGCCGTCCTTGGTCAGGGCCATGACAATGTTGGTGCTTGCGGCGAACTTGTCGATATTGCCCTGGACCCCCTCGGGATAGGTGATGCTCAGCAGATAATCGCTGCCCCAGTTGTACATCTCGCCGTCCTCGGTGAGGGCCAGCGAGATCTGGTAACCGGCCAGAATCTGCTTGATGTCGTTGCCGCCGGAGCGCAGCTCCATGGGAATGCTGGCCAGACCCATGCGGTCATTGCCCCAGGTGAAGACCTGTCCGTCCTCATTGACGGCAACAATGTGGTCAAGACCGGCGGAAATCTGAACGAGCTTGCCGGTTTCGCTGCTGCTGGGAATGTTTTTGAGCTTCTCATTGGGGAAGGTGCCCCACTCATAGACATTGCCGTCTTTGTCCAGGCCCACGGAGAAGGAGCTGCCCACGGACAAATCCTGCGCATTGTTCTTCAACTGCGTGGGAACGCTGAGCATACCGAAGCCGGGCGCCACGTTGGCCTGGGTCACGTCCTGGTAGTACAGGTCGATGGGGAAAAAGTACGGCAGGAACACGCAGCAAAGGAAAATGAAGGTGAAGAGAATCACGCCGATCATGGCGATCTTGTCCCGGATAAAGGAACCGATGACCATTTGCAGCGGGCTCTGCAAAATCTCTTCTTCCTCCTGAGGGAGACCGCCCAGAACCATCCGCTGGGCCGCCGTAGCCGCCGTGGAGCGTCGGGTTTTCTTCTTGTTGTTACGCATCGTCTTCCCTCCTTTAGTTTTCCAGTCTCACGCGGGGGTCCACCAACGTATAGGCGATATCCATGATGACGTTGCCCGCCAGGGACAGGACCACATAAAACATCTGCATGGTCAGAACCACAGCAAAGTCCCGCTGCATCAGGCCGTCAATCAGCATTTTGCCGAGACCGGGCCACAGGAACACCGACTCGATGACGATGGAACCGCCGAACAGACCGATGATCCACCAGGTGGTAATGGTCACCACGGGAATCAGCGCATTACGGAAGGCGTGGATATAGATGACGGTCTTCTCCCGCAGGCCCTTGGCCCGGGCCGTCTTGATGTAGTCCATGCGCAGCACGTCGATCATGGCGGCGCGGACATACCGGGTGATGCCGCCGATGCCCGAGACGGACATGACCAGCACCGGCAGCGCCATATGCCGCAGCATATCCAATGCCGCGGCCAATCCGGTTGCTGTGGAACCGGCTGAGCGGACACCGCTGATGGGGAAAATGGGAATCTTCACGGCCAGCAGGAAAATGGCCAGCAGGGCGATGATAAAGGTGGGGATACTGTAGCCCACAATGGTCAAAACCTGCACAGTTTTGTCAAAGACGCCATTTTTTCGCACCGCGGTAAGGATGCCCAGGGGGATGGCAATGATAAAGACCACAAACATGGTCAGAATATTCAAAATTACAGTATTGGCCATGGGAGCGCCAATGATGTTGATAACCTCCTGCTTGTACTGGGTGGAATAGCCGAATTCACCGGTCAGCATATTGCCCATCCAGCCCAGATATTGCACCGGCAGGGACTTGTCCAGGCCCAGAGACTCCCTTGTTTTTTCATACAGGGCCTGATAGGCATCGGGTTTCATGGTGGTTTTGCTGTCGCCCAGCATAATATCGACAGGGTCGCCGGGCATGGCTTTATAAATCGCGAACATTAGAATAGAAATGATAAAGAAAACGAAGATAATGTAAATCAATCGCTTCAGCAGGTATCTACCTTTTCCCATTCACCGTTCCTCCATTTCAAAATTTTGGGGATTGGCTGTTTGCCCCGGTACCCATACGGTCGGAGCTGCGGAATCTGCCGCAACACTGGAAATCCGGCGGAACCCGGCCACAATGCGGGCTCCGCCGGACACTTGTTAAACTGGATAAAACTTAGGCGTCAACCCAAGCATCCAGGACGGCGCGGGACCACTCCCAAACGGAGGTGGACTGCCAGCCGTGCAGCTTGTTGGAGTAGAAGTCGTAGTACTCATCGGAGTACAGGGGAATGTCGGGCAGCTTCTCATTCCAGAGGTCGATGAAGGTCTGCCAGGCGCTCAGCCAAGCCTCCGTGTCCTCAAAGGCAATGGGCTTCATGGCTGCGGTGGCGTCGGCCAGCTCCTGGTCCACAATCCAGTTGCTATTATAGCCGCCCTGCATCCACTGAGGATCGGTGGAGTAGTAGTACCAGGGGGAGCTGATGATGGAGAAACCAACGGCCAGGTTGTACATGTTGTAGATCTTGTCGCTGCTGTGGGTGATGGCGGACTGCAGCGTGGGGAAGTCCATGGTGGTGGCCTTCAGCTCCATGCCCACCTCGGTCATAGCCTCGGGCAGCATGGTGGAGAGCAGGTCGGAAACGGGGTTGCCGTCGGTGTTGGCCCACTCGATGACCAGGGGCTTCAGCTCACCGTTGACATCCTTGTAACGGGTGCCGGTGCCGGAATAGGGGGTGCCGTCGGCGTTGAGGGTCCAGCCGTCGGCCTCCAGCAGCGCCTTGGCCTCGTCCAGGTTCTTCTCATAGGTGTTCAGGTTCTGGTCGATCCAGTCCTTGGACTCCTGATACTCCCACTGGGCCAGGCCATAGTAGGAGTGGACAACGGCAGCATAGCCGCCGCTGTACTGACGGGCAAACTCGCTGCGGTCCAGGCAGTAGGCAATGGCCTGACGGACATTGGCGGAATCGGTGGGGAACTGGCTGCAATCGAACTGAATCTTGCCGTAGCCGTTGCGGAAGAAGGTGTTCTTCTGAGCCTCACCGGCATCCACCAGGTCCAGACCGGCGTTGATGGTGTCAGCGCCGCTGCACTGGAACAGCAGGTCCACGGAGCCGGACTTCAGCTCGTTGATCATGGTGTCGCTCTTGACGGTCTTGATAACCAGCTTCTCAATGGCGGGCTTCACGCCGCGGTAGTCGCCGACATAGCTGGAGTTCACCGTCAGCGTACATTGGGCGCTGGCCACGTCGAAGGACTCGAACAGGTAGGGGCCGCAGGTGACCTTGGGGTTGTAACGATAGCCGGTGGAGGGATCGTTGATGGTCTTCAGCAGCAGTTCGGTGGTAAAGTCACCGGTGATGGAAGCACCCTCGGGAGAATCCACCACGTCACAGTCGGGGGCGATGACATGCATGGGACGGGGCGCTGCAGTGGAGTAATAGATATCATAGTGGAACGGCAGCTCCTCGGCACGGACAGTGACGGAGTAGGTCATGTCGTCCACCAGATGCACACCGGCGAAGTTCTCAGTCTTACCGTCAAAGTAGTCCTGATAGCCCACCAGGGAGTAACCGGCCTGGCTGGGATAGCCGTCCACGCCGTTCATCTCGGGGGAGCTCTCCAGCAACAGCTGGAAGACATAGTCCTTGGCGGTAATGGGAGTGCCGTCGCTCCAGGTCAGACCGTCGTTGATGGTGACGGTATAGGTCTTGGTGCCGTCCTCGTTCTCGGTGGTCTCATGGCTGGCCACAACAGTGGGGTCATAGAGCAGCGCGCCCTCCATATCGGGAACAACGGTGCTGTAGCCGTGGATCAGGTCATAGGTCTTGTAGTTGGTGGCGTTGTTGGAGAAGCTGGCGTCGTAGAAGTCGTTGCCCATCTGGGTGGTGGTACCGATGACCAGCTGGCCCTGGGGCTCCGTAGGACGGGCGCTCTCCTCGCTGGTACCCTCGGTGTTGGTGGTACCCTCCGTCTGGGTGTTGCCGCTGTCCTGTGTATTGTTGGTGACGGTTTCCTGATTGCCGCAGGCAACCATGGAGACTGCCAGGACAGCCGTCAACAGCAGGGACAGCAGTTTTCTCTTTTTCATGCGTTTCTTCCTTTCCGGTTTCATACCGTAGAGTTCTGGCCGGGACAGCCGGACAGGGCGGCGAAACGCCGCCTGCCGGGACGTCTCAGTGAAATCTGTTTCATTTTATCAAAAAAATTAGAAAAATGCAACCAAAAAGTGTACTTTTTTTGAAAATCAACAGAAATATTGGACATTAGTCACGTTTTTTCCCGTGAAAGCGGTTTTTTTGGTGTCTTTGTAGTGCGGAATCCTGTCTTTTTTACGGCGTCATCAAGGACTCCAGCTCATCCAGAAGGCGGCTGAAATACTGCAAAGCGTCGTCAATGGGGGCCGGGGTGGAGAGGTCCACACCGGCGCCTTGCAGCAGCGTCACCGGGTCGGCGGAGCAGCCGCCGCTGAGGAACCGCAGATAGTCCTCCACAGCCGGTTGACCCTCCCGGAGAATCCGGCGGGACAGGGCCACGGCGGACGCAAAGCCCGTGGCATACTGATACACATAGAAATTGTAGTAGAAGTGCGGGATACGGGCCCACTCCAGCGCAATCTCCGGGTCGGCTTCGATGTCCTCGCCGTAATACAGCCGGTTCAGTTCGGCGTACTTGGTGCAGAGGGCGTCTGCCGTCAGCGCGTTGCCCTGGCGGGTCTGCTCGCTGCACCACAGCTCAAACTCGGCAAACATGGTCTGCCGGTACAGCGTAGCCCGGAACCGCTCCAGGAAGTGATTGATCAGATAGGCGCGGCGTTTGGGGTCCTGGGCGCTGTCCAGCAGATGGTGAATCAGCAGGGCCTCGTTGCAGGTGGAGGCCACCTCCGCCACAAAGATTTTATAACCGGCGTAGGTGACGCTCTGATGGTGGTTGGACAGGTAGGAGTGGAGGGCGTGGCCCATCTCATGGACCAGCGTAAAGGCGTCGCTCAGGGTATCGGTATAGTTGAGCAGTACAAAGGGATGGACGCCGTAGACACCGGCGGAATAGGCGCCGGAGCGCTTGCCCTGATTTTCGTAGACGTCCAGCCAGCGGTTGGCAAAGCCCTCGTTGAGCACCCGCAGATAGTCCTCGCCCAGGGGGGCCAGGGCGGCGCGGGCCAGGTCCTTGCCCTGCTCAAAGGGGACCTCCATGCGCTGGTCGGCCACCATGGGGGTGTAGAGATCGTAGTAATGGAGCTTGTCCACGCCCAGCAGCTTCTTCCGCAGCCGCACATAACGGTGCATGGTGGGCAGATGCTGGTGGACCGTCTTGATGAGATTGTGATAGATCTCCACCGGGACCTCCGTCTCCGCCAAAGCCGCATGGAGGGCCGAGGGATACCGGCGGGCCTCCGCAAAGAATTGCAGCTGCTTCATCTGGGCGCTGAGAACGGCGGAGCAGGTGTTCTTCAGCTTGCCGTAACCGGCATAGAGAGAGCGGAACGCCGACTCCCGCAGGGCGCGATCCGGGGATTCCAGCAGGGGGCCATAGTTGCCGTGGGTTACGGAATGGCGGTTGCCCTGGCTGTCCACCGCGTCGTCAAAGGTCAGGTCCGCATTGTTCAGCAGGGAAAAAATATTGCCGGGGGCCTGTCCCATGCTGCTGGCGGCGGCCAGCAGCCCCTCCCCTTCTCCGGACAGGGTGTGCTCCTTTTTGCGGAGAATACGGGTCAGCAGCAGCCGGTAGTGCTCCAGCGCCGGAACCGCCTGATAGAAAGATTCCAGACGCGCCGCGTCGATGGCCAGCAGCTCCGGCGTCTGGAAGGCCAGCGCCTGCTCCGATTCCACCATAAAATGGTGCGCCTGGGCGCTCATCTCCTGATAGGCCGGCTCCCGGGTGTCCTCGTCGGTCTTGCGGAAGGCGTAGGATAAAAGCCGGTCGCCGTCCTCCTCCAGCTGGTCCTGCAACTGGAGAAACGCCAGCAGCGTTTCGGCGCTTTCGCCCAACCGTCCCTGATAGTCGGAAAGTTTGGTCAGTGTCTCCCGCAGACGGGCAAACTCCGCCCGCCAGGCATCGTCACTGGGAAACAGATCCGCCAGGTTCCAGGTGTACTCTTCGGCCAGTTCCCTGCGGTTTGGAATGGTTTGTGCCATGGTATGCACTCCTTTTATCAAATTCATCTCTGCTGCATCCATTGCAATCTTGGTAAATAGCAGCATACTTTGTCAGTATAACACAGTCCGGCGCCGCTGTCATCGGATTCTTGGAGAATGCGGAGGCCGCAACCCCTTTGTGGAGATCCTTCCGGTCCTGGAGGACCGGACCGGCAATCTACGGACTAAAAAAATGGAGAGGGCAACCCCAGCGGGTTACCCTCCCTGTATTTTGGCGTTACATACAGTCTTTCTGTCTGCCGCCGTTTCTTCCTATGTGCGTTATACGTTCTGCCATACCCACTGTGCAAATGACACAATCAGAGGAATGGTAACAATGCTGCAAATTGTGCTCATGCACACACTTTTCACAGCCTGCGTATAATTTTTGTTGTGAATCTGCGCAAAGATGGCCACATTGGAGCCCACCGGCGTGGCAGCGACAATGATCAGAGCCATGCGGATCATCTCATACTGGTCCGGAATCAGGCAGAGCAAGAAGATGGTAACAATCGGAATCACAACCAGCCGGAAGAAGGTGCTGGCGTACACCGTCTTATCATTAAAGATCTCCCGAATCTTCAGCTGTGCCAGATAGGTGCCAAGGCTGAACATGGCGACGGGCGCGTTCATATCGGCCAGATACTTGACGGTGCTGGTCAGAATGTTGGGCCACTCCACCGGGATGATGAAGAGGATGAAGCCGACCACCAGGCTGAGCACAACCGGGTTGGTGGTGATTTTTTTCAGGGAAATCTGCTTTTTATCCTTTGTGATGACAAACACACCGTATGTCCACTGCAAAATATTCAAGAGGGCCACAAAAGAGGAGGCATAGAACACAGCCTCATCTCCAAACACCACGGATACAATCGGGATACCAATAAAACCGGCGTTGGAAAACGCGGTTCCGAAGTTCTCAATGGGGTGCTTCTTAAAGAATATCGCAGATATGATCATGGCAAGAATCAGAGCGATGAGAGAGAACAGAAACGCAATGCCGAATCCAATCAATCGTTCTGTCGTAAATTCGCCCAAAAACGCCTTGATGACAACGGCGGGCATAATGACATAAATCAATATATTGCCCAGGCTTTTTGTTCCATCTTTGCTGATCTTTCCAGTTTTAAACAGACCGGCTCCGATAAACATTAAGATGAACATAATGACAATTTGCGTGAATAGGGTACCTAGCAAATTCATCTGTATACTCTTCCTTTCTGCTGTACTCCGGGCATAAACCGAAACCCAGAGCAACTCAATACAAACCCGAAAATCGTCTCATGAAACAAACGCACCAGCGGACGGACGCCATTATCCGTTGCCCTCGGCCGAGAACCCTGTTCCCGGCGTCGTTGGCGTCCCAGATGTTTCGGAAATAAAGTGCATGAAATAGGTAATGGCCAGCAAATCGGCACAGCCGCCAGGGGATAAATTCCGTTGGATAAACTGATCGTCCAACGCTTTCACCTGTTCCGTGGACCATGCCTTCTGTTCCAATAAATTGTGAACCTGTTCAGCCGCCCATTTCTGCCCCTCCATTCCGCCTCTGGCGATCAGATTGGTATCCGTCAGCCGCTCCATGAGATGCAGCAAGACGGCCACGCCCGCCTGTTCCAGGGTAGCCCCGCCGGAGAGCTCTTGCTCCAATACCGGCAATCCAACCTGGCGCACAGCCGGCAATCCACGGACCAGTTCCCCGCGGATTCCCTCGATGCCATGCTCCAGGTAAAGCCGTTGTCCCATGGTCTTTGCGTTTTTCTCTGTAATCCCCTTCCAGTCTTTCTCAACCGCCTGCACACACATGGCAGAACACATTTGGAAAATGGCCTCAGCCTCCTGCGGCAGCCCGGCAGGCGTCCAAAGACGGCCCATGGCGCCACATACGGTCCCCAGCGTAAAGATGGCGCCTTTGTGGGTATTGATGCCGGCGGTCGCTTGAAACATATCGTGTTCCGCACGGATACCGGCCCGACGCAGCCGTTGGAATGTCTCGTCCGGTGAGAATCCGGCCGTTTCCTGCCCGATTTTGACCGCTGTTTCAAAGTATGGAATCAACGAGGTGGTACTCTCCAGAAATGTAAAGAGGTTCATATCCCTGTGGCTCCCATTGTTGAAGCGGTCCACCAGACCCGGCTTCGGCGCCGTACAGACCTCATATAAAAGCGCCTTGGCGGCCAAAAGCTTTCGGTCTTTTTCCGCGAGGTAACTCCGAACCAGTGACTGGGCGCCCGGCGTGCAGGCAGGGCGCTCTCCCCTGTCCCGTTTCCCGGCGAGACGTGTTCGCTGCACGCGGTCCAACTGGCTGCGCTTCCATCTTCCGTGCTGCGGGTCCGACACGTCGAACCGAAAGAGCTGACTCAGGCCGTCCTCGTTCTCCAACTCCATGCACAGCTGTGCAGCCGCATTCCCGGAGCCGTTCACAACATAAAACGCTGTACATCCGTCCATTTCACCCACGGCCTCTTCCACCACTGCAATCCCAGCCGCTTGAAGCGCAGCTTGCAGCCGCTGCAATCCCTCCTGAAACACACGGTGCCATGCAGCATCACAGGTTGCGGATTCACCCACGGCGAGATAGTATGCAATCACGGGTAACGCATACCGATGCAGCAGCTCCTGCTGCACGCAAAGCCTTTCCTTTTGGAGCATAAGCGGCTCCATATAGGTTACTGTATATTCCACATGGACCCTCCTACTGAAAAAACGGCATAGCGCCGCAGCATACCGCAGCAAATGTTAAAAAAATACCAGCGACGATAGCCTTGCTTGCAGCCGTTGGCGAATATCCTCGTCAACGCCAAAATAGACGTTTCCGCGCTCGTCGCAGAGCTTTCTCATAGAAAGGCTCGCTATGTAACCGCTAAAGTGCTGCAAGACAATTTTCATAGCGTCCGGGTCGCCCTTTGTCGCTGCCACAATGACAGGATAGGGAACAAGGGCAACGTCCGGGAAGTCAGATTGTTTACCATTCGTCCCATTCATCAGCGTGTTCCTCCAAATATTTCTTCAAGATTTCAAAAGAGCTTGTCCGTCTGTACTGTATCGTGCTGCGCGACGTATTGAATAACTTTCCAATCTCCACGTCGGTCATGCCCTCGAAATAGTACAGCATGATAGCTTTCCTTTTTTCTTCCGGCAAAGTGCGGATTGCTTCAAGCAGCAGCTTCGGCGTGATTTTCTTTCCCGCTTGCTGATAGCTCGGCTCGGCTTCTTCGGCTTGAAAATATTTGTCAAGCGTGTAAAGCTGCCGTTCCTCATGCAAGGCAAGGTCGGAAAATGACACTTCCTTTGCTCTGCGTCGCCGGATTTCCTCATGGGCGTTGCAGGCTTCGTTGTGCAGCACCCGTTTACAGAAACTTTGAAAGATACATTGCTTCTGAAATTCCACGCGATTAGGTTCCATGTTCTCACCTCCTTTCGTGCCGAAAGGTAGGTAGTACCTCCCCTTTTCGCGGGATAATACAGGCGATTTTTTCAAACGCCGAATGAAAGCGAAATTTTTTTGAAAAAACCTCCCGAAAATGCAAAATGCGCATGTCCGCAAAAAGGCGCGGACATGCGCAAAGGAATTGTAAAATCTATTGTGTTGAATTGTCAGTTCATACTCGTGGCCGGAATATCCCGACGGTGGGCGTGAGCTTTTTTTGACCGTAGGATATTAGGCGGGTTAGAGTGGATATAGACAAACACGGCGATACCTCCTAAGTACCGCCGTGTCCATTGTTGGGGCGTTGTGAGTTTGTGGCATACAAAAAGAAACGGCGGCTCTGAAAATCAAAGCCGCCACTTCATAGGTGCATGGAAATGTGTCTGCTCTACGGCGGCTTTTTTTCTTTTGCCGTCGCCCGGCAGATTGATTAGTCTATAAAATTGTTATCAGTTGTTAAACTCAGCTAATGATAAGAGAAAATCTTTATGTTCTTCGGATATAGAAATATAAAAAGTTAAGGCAATACCGCACAGAAAAGTAGGCGCGATACTGCCAGAAGTGATATAATAAGACCATGGATAAACAGATGACAATGTCTGCGCTTAGTGATGAGTTGGCGCAGGTA
>NZ_JBQKJT010000023.1:0-34759 GCF_052117125.1 Candidatus Avoscillospira sp. LCP25S3_F1
CGGCTTGAAGTTGTGCGCTCTCGCGAAGAAATGCGCCGGGAAGCCTATGGTTTCCTGCCTGATGGGTGATTCGACAGCGCTTGCCTCAGCAATTGTGCGGTGCTGCCTTAAGTATTCTTTAGGAATAGAAAGCCCTTTTATATTATCTGGCTCCACTTGCTCTTTAATGATATTTGAATTTTCGTATATTGTTGTTTCCATTAACTTTTCCAATGTTCCGCCACTATGGAGAGCAGCAGACGATTTGTAACTAATGATTGTATATAATACAGAAAGATCCTCTGTCACATTTTCCGGTTCGGTTTGTGAAAAATCAGTATCAGTCGAAATGTCAGTATAATCTAAATTATTAAATTGATATAGAATCTCTGTATCTTCAATTACATTTACTAATTCTCCGTCACTTGAATAAACCTCTATCATGGAAAGTCGTTGCAAATCTTTTTCTGTGGTATCTTTTTCTGTATTACAACCAGTTAAAAGCAAAGACAGCAAAAAGCATAATGCCATAATGTATTTTTTTCTCACTTCACATCCCTCTTTTCTATTAGCAATTTACAAACAGTTACCAATAAGGCACAAAACAGAAAAATAATCGGGAAAACAGGACTCCATGCATTTGTAATAAACCCAATCAATACTGCTAAAATCGTTATAGGCAAAGCTATATAAACCCACGCAAATTTTCCTCTCGAATTTTTCCTTTTTATGTATTCGGCATTTTGTGTGATAATGTTCTCTGCGTGAATAGATGTACCCGCTATAATTAAAAGCATAACAGCAGCAGCGTCCATAAACCAATTTAGGGCATTGCAAACTTCCCGGCTAATTGTGTTTTCAACCATAAATAGAAACTCCGAACCAAAAAAGAATAAAAGAACACTTAAAACTATCATACCAACATATCTTTTTCTGTTTCGATTGCTTTCTTCACGAAAAGCCTTTATTAACGTGTCGTCAAAAATCAATACTTTAGTAAAGATTTCTTGATAGCACTTTGGCTGAAAAAAAGTCCAAACCAAAATAGCAATGCCGATTGCCATGCTTCCCCAATAAAAAGGAAGCAACATCTGCCTGTAGTCAGAAAAGCAACTAAATACATCAGAAATAACAATTAAGCCTACGCCAACAGCAATTTTTTTTGCTTGTTCTCTTTTATATGAAAGAAAACCATCAATCATTTCACGACTCACATAATAGCTATCTGTCTGCATATTCTCGTCAGAGCTTTCCTCTTTGAGTAGATAGTCTAATGTGACGCCAAACATATTACTTATCTGCAATAGCTTATCCGTTTCCGGCGTTCCTCTATCGCTTTCCCACTTACTTACAGCTTGTCGAGATACATTAAGCAGTCCCGCAAATTCTTCCTGTGAATAACCTTTTTCCTTACGAAGAACTTTTAGTTTTTCTCCGAACGTCATATTATGATCCTCTCTTTCTTAATTTCCTCTTGAATTATAGGAAAAAAACCATGTAAATACCACCAATTTTGCGTATCATCCTGTCAATTTTGCGTATCATTCTTCATTTTTGGTCTTTTTCGCTTGTCAATAGGCTTTTCTGCGTCCTTTGGTATCAGCCACATATAGCCAATTTTTGAAATGCCCGGTATTCGATTATCCTCACAAAGTCGCTGTACCCGTCTTTCTGAAATGCCCCATTTTTTCGCTGCTTCGGGGCAAGACATATATTCCATAATTCGACCGTCCTTTCTTTAAGCTCTATCATTATAATTATATACGGACATCCGTATAATAGCAAGTGCCAAAGTATGAATTATTTTGGCTAATGATAAGAACTGTGTAGACATATCTAAACGAAGAAAGGAACAGTAAAATGTAGTTGGGTGAATTATTATGGCAAAAAGACCAGTACCTTTATATGACTTTGCAGCTTTCGGGCAAGCCATAAAAGCAGCGCGAACAGGCAGGAATGAAAGCCGCAAGAAAGTAAGCGACGAAATGAACATTTCCCCTCGCTACCTTGCGAATATTGAAAACAAAGGGCAACAGCCAAGCCTGCAAATCTTTTATGAGCTTGTTACCCGTTATGACATATCCGTAGACCAATTCTTTTTCCCGGATAAGACAGCGGAAAAATCGACGCAAAGGCGGCAGCTCGACACGCTGCTTGACAGCATGAGCGATAAGGGCATACGGATTGTAACCGCAACGGCGAAAGAAATTGCAGAAGTCGAAAACGAAAATTGAATAGGCATTAGGAAGCGTTGTAATCTTTTTGAGATTGCAGCGTTTTTCTTTTGCTTAAAGTTGGCAAAACGGGGCTTTCCGTTGTAGTAGGGAGTAAGGAAAAACTTTCGTAGCAAGCATAGGAAGCGGGTACCCACTTCCGTATTTTCGCCCTCCTGCGCTGCGGCACGTCGGTTGAAAATGGCTTGTTGGGAAGTGTCCCAAACCCTCGGAATGGAAAGGAGCGAAAGCATGGACGGACGCAAAAGAACGGTACAAATCAAATTCAGAGTAACAGAAGCAGAACGGGATTTAATTCTTGAAAAAATGAAGCTCGTCCCCACCCGGAACATGGCGGCATATCTTAGGAAGATTGCCATTGACGGATACATTATCCAAGTAGACCACACCGACATAAAAGCCATGACAGCGGAGATACAGAAAATCGGTGTCAACGTCAACCAGATTGCAAAGCGCGTAAACAGTACGGGCAGCGTCTACCAAGAGGACATAGAGGAAATAAAGGGGGTGCTTGCGGAGATATGGCGGTTACAAAGATTAAGCCTATTAAAAGCACGTTGAGCAAAGCCCTTGACTATATCCAAAATCCCGATAAGACGGACGGGAAAATGCTTGTGTCCTCTTTTGGCTGCTCCTATGAAACGGCAGACATTGAATTTGAATATACCTTGTCGCAAGCTCTCCAAAAGGGCAACAATTTAGCCTTTCATCTGATACAGTCCTTTGAGCCGGGGGAAGTGGATTATGAAACCGCCCACAAAATCGGAAAGCAGCTTGCCGACGCGGTAACAAAAGGGCAGCATGAGTATGTATTGACGACGCACATTGACAAAGGACACGTCCATAAGCAGCTTTTTGACTTCCTGCTTCATAGCGATACCTCCCTGTCCTTGTTCTTTACCTTGTCCCGCTGCGCGTTCAAGCCCGCCGCCTTTTCTTTCAGAGAGGAAAGCAGCTTGCGGATAGAGGGCTTTTTCTCCTGTGTCAGCTTCTTTGCGGAAAACTCCTTAAAGGCTGCGGTCAGCACGTCAGCGTCGCGGCCTTTGAAAAACACAAGGTAGCGGGGCGGGTTTTCCGTCGTGTCCTTTTTCAGCGCAAAGTCGATACCGTACTTTTTCGCCGTACTCTCAAAGGCTTTGATATTGCCCTCGGTAATCTCAATGTTGGAAACGCCCGCGTTCTGCTTCATAAGCTGCTTTAAGGTCTGCTTGCCCTGCGGCGTTTTGTCTTTCTGCTTCTTCATCTGTGCAAGCAGCGTTTTCATAGCCTTTTGAAGTGTCTGCGCGGTCAGCTTCCCGGTCTTGATGTAAAGGGCTATGGTCTTTTCGTTGATTTCATCTTGCATTTACCGTCCTCCTTTCGCGGTAGTCTGATAGTGTTAGCGTCGATTTTCTCCCGGTTGATAAAGGACAGCCCCGCAAGGGTGTAGTCCCAATCCTCTGGCAAGGACAGCATTTGCGATAACAGCCCTTTTGCCTTTAGGGATAGCTCCTTATTGCGTAAGTGGTGGTTGCTCATAACCGTATAGCCCTTGTTGCGCTCCACTCTGAAAACTGCCATAGCTTCATCACTCCTTTGCTGCATACCTGTTACGCAATAGAAACGCGATTTTGAGGGTTTAGGTATCAATCCCTTATCCGCTGAAAACCGCGTCCGCAAAGCCGCGTAAATCAAGGGCTTTTTCATGCCTACGGCGTAACAAAGGGCATGAAAAAAGCGGCGTTCCTGTTCTTCCTTGTGGGAAGTGAGAAACGCCGCCTGTGCGGTGCGTTATTCTGCTTCTTCGGCTATGAGGTCTTGTATGACTTCGCCAAAGTCTGCCGTAAAGGAAAAAATGAAGTATTCCAAAACGGCGGGGTCTGCGTCCATAGGCTCGGCTTCCTCGGAAAAGGGCAAGCCCATAAGCCCATAGAGCATTTTTATGATTTTGAACAGCTTCCCCCGGTCGGCGGGGGTGTTCATGGTAACAAGTACGTCGGTCAAGCGGTTTACGGTTTCCATGTCGCCGCCTGTCGTTACCCATACCATTTCTGCGAATGGCTGCGTGATTGCTCCGGTTACAAGGTTTACCTTATCCTTGCTGATTTCGCCGGACGGGAGTATAATACCCTTGTCTAAAAGTACGTTTTTCATGTCGTCCTCCTATAATCTGTGGTGCCAAAATGGTGCCCGGTCTTACAAAATCATCTTATACGGAGATACGGCAAGATAAATGACGATACGCGGAAAACCTTGATTTTAAGCCATTTTCGCAAGGTTTTATAAACACTTGCGCGGGCTTATAAGAAGATTTCCGTCTATCAAATCAATAAAAAATCTCCTTTATTTGTAATCGTTTTTTTGATACTATCCTTTTACGACAACGTCGCAATTGTATCCCAAATTTCCTGGCAAGGCAGCAGCTGCGGAAGATAGGCTCCCTTGGCCAGAATCGTTTTTTGATCCCGCATCAGCTCATGCAGCTTGACGTAGCAGGTATCATTCAGCATCAACTCTGCATCGATATGCAGAGCGGTTCGCTCTGACGTTTGCGTCAGGCATTGGTAAAATTTTTGGATGGAATCGCGGGGCGCAGCGCCGATCACCACATCCAGGTCGGAATGCTGGTGAAGATAGCTGCGGCCTGTCACCGCTTGCAGCGCCGCCGAACCGAACACCCCAAATGGAATATCATAGTTTGCCGCCGCTTCTGCCAGCTCCAACAGCGCCGGCCCTGCCGGTGCTGGAAGTGTGGGAAGCCATTGGGGAATCTCCCAGGGTGTGAGAACCTTGGTGATTTCCTGCAACAATCCCTGGGTGGCAATCCGCACCCTGTTCCCATCGATCCGAATGGGAAAGGAGAATCCCAACGCCGTCAGATCATCGGACAACTCCGGCGGCCGCACACGGCAAATGCCCGGAAGTTCTGTGAACATTTCTTGCAACGCATCGTCTTCCGGTTTGGGTGCTGTGCGATGGGTCCACGCGTACTGGTGTCCCAAGGGGGAAAGGAACACCAGATCGTGCCGATGTGGTTGTGGTATCATCTCGTCTTACTCCAAACAGGATCGTTCTTGGCTTGACGCTGGTATTGCTTTTGCGATTCCACCAAGTCGTCAAAGGCCTTTGTGGCAACGGGACCGCTCAACTGCATCTGCGCTTCCTGCCCCGGAATCTGAACACACAGGACGCTGTTGGGCTGTCCGCAGCGCAGCTGCGGAGAAACCCGCACAATCTTCGCCTTGATGCGCAAAATGCTTCTGGCAACTCTGGCGGCTGTGGCAGGGTCCGCGAGCGTGGTCGCCAGTATGGTGACCTCGGCCTCCGCACCGGCGCGTTCCCCCGTCTGGGTCAGAATGGTGCCCTGGGGATTCAGCGGATTTTCTCCCAACAGGAAGCAGTCTCCCGTAGGTAGGCCGCCTACCAGAAGATGGCGTCTGCCATCCTCCCTGCCGCTGTCCCACAAAACAATGTCTTCCCGCAGGGGTACGCCGTCCAACACCAGCCAGCCAAATTCCTGACAGCCGTACAGATCATGGAGCGCCGCACCGGGCAGCGGAGCCAGCACGTCGGAGAGTTCACGGTCCAGCGGCGTGCCGGCCGCAATGACGTTCAGCCCATGCGGCAGACGGTCCCACAGCCCCAGTCTTTTGGCATCGACCAGAGACGCCCGCAGAAACGAGGATTCCCCCAATACCGCATCCACCGGCGGGGTACATAGCTCCAACAACAGGGCGTCCCGGCTGGGACGGCAGATGAACCGGACCTGGATCCCATATTCCTCCAGCGCCTGCCTGGTAAACACATTGACCAGGGGCGGATAGGTAACCACCATGACGTCTCCCGGCTTGAGACCTGCCTGCATCAGGGCGCGCTTCCCCGCCGCAATGCGGGAGGGAAGCTCCTGTTGTGTCACGCCAACCAGATTTTGAAAGGCGGAACTGCCGGTGGTGCAGGTCAGATAGGAAAAGTTCAGCGGTGTGTGGATTTCCTCAATGCGGTGGGCCGCAGTTGGTCCGGCAATCCCCTTGTCGGCCAGCGTATTTCGCGGCATCTCCTCCAGCAGAGGCCCGGAACCAACCGAGCGGATCATCTCCCGCAAACTATCCAGATAGTCCATATCAGAGCAGATAGCGGTCGGCCATGGGCTGGAATTGCGCCGCGATATGCTCGATGACAGCCTTCCGGGTGGTCCGGCCCTCACGTTCGGCGCCCAGTGTGCCGCGGCCCCAGGGACCGGTCTGATCAAATTTGCCCTGGGTCTTCAAGGTACGGATTTCCCCGATATGCTTGGCGATGGAATTTCTCATCTCCTGCGGACCGGGTACAATTTCTTCCACACCGCCCAGACGATAGAAGAAGTCCACGCCGGAGGCAAATACAGGGCTGCGCTGTGAAAGTTCGTTCAAACTTTCAATGTCCATTTTAGTGATACGGGAGATACTGCTCAAAGGCATGACGTGAATCACCGTACCGCACTCCTTGGGCAGCGCCAGAATGTGATCCGCCTGTAGACCGTGGCAGAGGAATGCGCCGCTGATGGCGCGGCCGATTACCATGGCCACAATGGGGTGGCCTGCTTTACGGGCCTCTGCCAACGCCAGCTGATAGGCGCCGGTGGCCTTATTCATGCCCATGATTTCCTCGACCTTGCCGGGGCCGTTGCCCGGCGTATCCACGATCAGCACCAGAGGACGCTTCTGCTCCACCGGCTTCTCCGCGTCTGCCTCCATGGTCAGATAGACGGCATTGGCCATTTTGTAGGCCTCCTCCATGCCGATGACGCCGAAGTACACCACTGGGAAACGAGGGTTCATGGCCTGGGCGTCATTGGCGATCACCGTCACGGGTTCGCCGTTCAACTGCGCGGTACCCACCACGGCGCCGGGGCCAAATTCACCGTCCACAGTCTGATTGCCCACCAGATTCTCCTGAAAGCTCTCTGCATCCACAATCATCTCAATGGCTTCGCGGCCACGACCTACCATGTTCTCTTCCATTTAGTCCACCTCCCGTTCTCTTCTGTGAACACAGGACAGAAATTCAGACAACTCCAGCTCCGGCAGCTGCTCCGGATGCGCGTTGCCATAGTGTGCCCATACATCCTGGGAATCCGACGGGCACAGGTCCGCCGCCAGATTGACCAGTCCAATTTGCTCCTGCACCAGTTTGTAGGAACCAATGCGGCGCATACGGCAAATCTCCTCATAGCCCATCTTGCTCAGATCGACCAGGCTCTGCCGGAATGCAGCAATCTTGTCGTCCACCAGCTCGTTGCAGTCCTGCAGGATGTATTTATGCTTGCCGCCGGTGGTGCGGGAAATCAGGGATTTATCCGCGGCATTGAACTCGTCTTTGCCCATCTCCTGCTCGATGACCTCCGGGCCGGTCAGGCCCAGGCGACCCTGGGGACTCATCACGATCACATCGGTGGCCGCCGCTACGAAGCCCATACCGCCAAAGCAGCCGATCTTGCTGCCGATCATGGCAATGACCGGCACCTTACCCTTGGTGTCCTGCATGAGGTCCATCACCTCAGCATGGGCCAGCAGACCGGCGTTGGCCTCGTGCAGACGCACACCGCCCGTCTCAAAGGAGATCACCACCATGGGGCGATAGCGCTCCAGATCGTCCGGATGCTTCTGCTTTGCAATCTCATAGGACTGGAGGGCCAGCCGGAACATGGAAACCATCTTGGCGCCATGGACTTCGCCCACAGCTCCGCCGATGAACTTGCCCTCCTGCGAAATGACGAACACCGGACGCGTTCCAATCAGTCCCACGCCGGAAACGGCAAGGGCCAGAATGCCCAGAATCAGAATGGTAATGACAACAGGGTTCAGAATGGTAGAAGCCTCACACAGAGTACCCAGCGTCAGGCCCAGGAAGAAGGTGGAGAAGTACGTCAGGCCTTCCTCCAGCAGTTTTTGATACGGGAGAATCTGTGCCTCTTTCACAGCCACGCCAATGAAGAACGACATAATCAGCGGAGCCGCCATGGGCAGCAGCAGGCAGAGAATAGCGCAGGCCACCACAACGAAAATGAACTTGGTGCGCTGGGGAACCTCAGGAGGATAGACCTCCACATCAATGCCGCGATATTTTTTCGGAACCAGCAGCTTAATCAGGTACGGATAGCCGCCATAGGTCAGGCTGAGGTACAGGTACGCAATGATGGAAATGGGGACGAACAGCTCCGGCGCCATAATCAGCGAGGTGAACAGCACCATGGGACCATCCGCACCGCCAATCGTTGCGATTGCAGCGGCCTGTTCTGCAGGCAGCCCAAAGGCCACGATACCAACCACCAAAGCCACAAACGTGCCGAGCTCTGCAAACAGGGCAATAATGATACTGGTCCACGGACGTGCCAGCAGGAAGCTGATCTCGCTTCGGGCGCCGATGCCCATGAAAACCAGACAGGCAATCAGTCCGTTGGAAAATGTAAAATTATAAATCGGTTGCAGACAGTTGACCTGCAAGATGTTCATCAGGTCATCGGTTCCGGTGACCAGCGGGTCCAGAATCAGCGTGCCAATCGCTCCGCTCTCCAAGAACAGCACACCGGCATTGACACAAATCATACCAATTCCCATGGGAACCATAATCAGCGGTTCCAACTTGCGGGTAAAACCCATATAGGCCAATACAAAGCCAAATACAATCAGAAAAATACGCGCTACAGCAATCGTGGGTTCTGAAGCGGCCAGGGTTCCAATACCCGGAAACAAATTTAGCAGCACACTCATCTCAATTCACCTTTTCCTTTTTGTCTTTTCCACTTTTGCTCATGGCGCGGTCAATCAAGACGATGACACCAATGATCAAAAAGGATATGACTGCGGTCAATGCATACGAAAACAAAGCGTATACAATCGGGTTCATAACACTCCTCCTAGCAAACACAAGAAATAAAAAAACGAGGATGACAGTATAGAAACTCTCATCCTCGTTTTCTCACTAAGAAACAAAAAGAGAAACCAGACCTCCTCTGTCTGCTTTCTCAAATTCTCAAATACTCTACGCTATATTCAGTTTTATCACGCTATGCGTGCACTCTCAATCGAGGACCTCTGTCCTCTGCCTTATAAAATAAAATATTTTCTTCCAGTTGTCAAGCACTTTGTTCAAATATTCATCACGCCCAGACCACAGCGTTCGTGACAGGTAATCGGATGGATTGCCGAATCTCCAAACAGTGCAACTGCAATCCAATGGTCCGTTCGTACAATGGCGATTTTGGTTGCCAAATGTACATCCGATGAAAGATTGACCATCGTGCCGCGTTTTGCTTCCTCCGCAGCGTGAAACAGCGCGTGTACCTCATTGGGTAATTTTTCAATCAACCCCGCGTTCAGCGCCGCTCCCAAAATGGACCGGGTTACCTTTTCCTGAAAATCCTTTTTTGTACTTCCGCCTACTTCCGTTACGACAAAGCGAAACTCTTTATTTTTGGAAAACTCATTTTTTACCAGATTTTCCTCGTAGATGCTACGCGTCATGGCCAGGCGCATGGCGCAATACCCAATTCCGAACGACACTTCGGTGGGCGTTCCATCATAATTCTTGTCTGTCATAATCAGCCTCCTGTTTTACATACCGTCGATCCATAATGACTTCGGCACTCCAAACAATCCAGAATCATTTCCAGGAACGGTTTGGCTATATCCGCTCCTGAATTTAAAATCATTCTATCATATTTTCAGAGGAACGCAAGAGGAAACTCGGACAGAGCGGAAAACACCCCCACCGCAGTCCTGTGATACAATTGTACAGAAACAACCTAAAAACAGGGTCCTATCCGATTGCCGAAGGACGGACCTTGCAACGCCATAACGCTGTCAATTTCTTTTTTTAAATGGGACCCTGAATCCTGCAAAATTGGAATATCTGTACAGATGGAGGGTTTAAAATTAGAGGATTTGTGTATTTTCAAAATCGCAAACTTAATATTATACTTAATACACAAGTATACCAAATGAACGATCCAAAGGAGGATTTTCTCATGGCCACATATCCAACCCCGCATATCAACGCCACACCGGACGATTTTGGGCAAACCGTTTTGATGCCCGGCGATCCGCTTCGTTCTAAATTCATTGCAGAACGGTACCTTGAACATGCCAAATTAGTCAATAATGTCCGCGGTGTCCAAGGATACACCGGCTTCTATCAAGGCATAAAAGTGTCTGTCATGGCATCGGGCATGGGAATGCCGTCCATGGGCATCTATTCCCATGAGCTATTCAACGTATTTCAGGTCCGGAACATTATCCGTATCGGCTCGGCTGGTTCCATCCAGAGCGATGTGAACATTCGGGACATTGTGATTGCACAGGGCGTCTGTACTGACAGCAGCTGGGCCGCGCAGTTCCATGTACCTGGAACTTTTGCACCGCTGGCTTCGTTTGATATGCTCGAAACGGCCGTCACCGTCTCGCGCGAGCTGGGTGCATCGTATCACGTGGGCAATCTGCTTTCCTCCGATCGGTTTTACGGCGACGAGCAGGGACTGCCGGAGGCGCTTCAGGCCAATACCGTTTGGGCCAAGATGGGCGTGATGGCAGTCGAAATGGAAAGCGCCGCCCTATATCTCAATGCGGCGCGGTATCGGAAAAATGCCCTGGCCATCTGCACCATTTCCGACCATATTTTGACCGGAGAGGCACTGTCAGCAGAAGATCGCCAGAGTTCCTTTACGCAGATGATGGAAATCGCTTTGGAAACTGCGAAGCGTATGGAGTCGGCATAATACAGCGGAGTTCTGATCTTGTCCGGCTGCGGCGGTTTGCACTGTGCCGCTATGGCGGTCCAGCACACATTCACTTGATGCGCAAACGGAACAATTGGCGGCCCGCTGGAACTCCTTGAAAGCATTCGATTTTTCCGGCACAGGCAGCAATGATGCGGCCGCTTGGTATGGACATGCCAAGACGTTTGAAGCCTGTCAAAAATACGCCATGTGCATCAACGCCGAAGCGTGGCTCCACCTGAATTTCTTTATGAGAAATGTAGACTGGATTGGCGCCATCATGGTCTGAACTGCACCCCATTTGTTAGACAGTATGATATACTGGATAACAAGTGGGGTGCAGTTCGCAGTTCTGTAAAGTCCAGCTTTTCTTAACTTTATGACATTGGGGAGCTGGCGTAGGCGCTTCCGCAAGAGTCGGCACACTCGTATGGAATTTCCGATCCCCCGGAGCAGTATGGAGCGCTGCGGCGTCCATACTGCCCCGGGGGATTGTTTGCCGTCGGAACCGGTCAATCCTCCGCCTTCAACAGCTGGATGTATTCGGCAATGATGCGGTAAAAGGCGTCCAGATCCTCCTTGCTGCACCGCTCTTCCAGGTGGGTGCTGGTCTGGATGATATCGGCCACATCATAGGCCTTGTGGATGCTGGACGCCCGTTTGCCCTTTTCGGTGGCAAACAGATGGGCGGTCTTCTCATTATTATCGGTATATTGCTTTTCCACATAGCCCGATTCCATCAGATGTTTGACGACATGGGAGATGGAACTCTTGCTCTTGTGCCAGCGTTTGGCCAACTCAGTGGCTGTGATTCCAGGGTAATCGTCAATATAGATCAGCGTGTGCATTTCGATCATATTGCAGTGCTCCGAATCGTAGGTATGCTTGGCGTTGATAAAGTTGTGGTACAAAATCACAAACTCATACAGCATATCCGCCCGGAATTTCAGCTTTTGATAAACTTGGTCAATATCGGATCTGTGACTCATACATTCCTCCGCTTATAACGTTCCATTTTGGATAGTTTACCACAATTACAGAAACATTTCAACAAAAGACATGGTTTTCCTGTTATTTTCGGTGCAAATTATTCAGATAGAAAACCATAACATCCATTTTACTTCAGCTTTTGTGCAATATGGTTGATTTTCAAAACAAAAATTGTGCAACAAAATGAAACTTCATGAAATATACCCCGGTATTTTAGCGTATATACTGAATGTAATTGACGAATGGTGTTGTATCGTCTATAATATAGTTTACAAGCTAAACTATATTTGTGTTTGGCACTGTGCTAAAGGAAGGTGATACGACAAATGGATTTTGAGAAATTTTGTCAGGAAAACTGCGTAGAGCGCAAGGGTACCGGTACGCTGAAATGGGACTCCCTGGAGGAGGTATTCGGCGATGCCGATCTGCTGCCGCTGTGGGTGGCGGATATGGAGATTCAGTCTCCTCCGGCAGCCCGGCAGGCCATCCAGGCCCGTGTGGAGCACGGCACCTTCGGCTATGCCAAGGTGACCGATGACTACTACGATGCGTTTTTCTCCTGGCAGAAGAACCATCATGGCGTTACCCTGGCGAAGGAGAACCTCCGGTTTGCCACCGGCGTTGTGGGCTCCCTGTATGCCGCCGTCCGGGCTTACACCCAGCCCAACGATGGGGTCATCATCTGCCCCCCCGTCTACTACCCCTTCTATGACGCCATTCTGAACACGGGCCGGACGCTGGTCACCTGTGAACTGGATAACCACGACGGCCGCTTCACCCTGGACCTGGAGAAGTTCGAAAAGACCATTGCGGAGAGCAAGGCCAAGATGTTCCTGCTGTGCTCGCCCCACAATCCCGTCTGCCGCGTCTGGACCGAGGAGGAACTGGAGGGCATGTTCGCTGTCTGCCGCAAGCACGGCGTGCTGGTGGTGGCCGATGAGATTCACCAGGACTTCACCTATGACAAGGACCATGCTTTCTTCTCCACGGCACTTCTGGGAGACGGCAAGTATAAGGATATGCTGATCCTGCTGAACTCCGGCTCCAAGACCTTCAATCTGGCCGGTCTCATCCATTCCCATGTGATCATCTTCGACGAGAAGCTCATGGAGACGTATGACGCCTACATCAAGAGCATCGGTTCTCCAGAGGTCAACCTCATGGGCGTGGTGGCCATGGGCGCTGCCTTCCGCGACGGCGCGGCGTGGTTCGACCAGGTCAAGGCCCTGATCTGCCACAACTACGACTATATGAAGCAGGCCTTTGCCAAGGACGCCCCCAAGATCGTGCTGACGCCCCTGGAGGGTACCTACCTGTCCTGGCTGGACCTGCGGGGCTACATGGACGGCAAGGACGTGGCCGAATTCATCCAGAAGAAGTGCCGTCTGGCCTGTGATGTGGGCGAGTGGTTCAGCTTTACGGGCCACGGCTATGTCCGCATCAACCTGGCCACCGATACGAAGTACATCAAGATGGCTGTGGAGCGCATCCTTGCCAATCTGAAAGAGCTGTCATAAAGGAGACGATTATGGGAAAACGTGTTCTAGTAGTGGGCGGCGTGGCCGGAGGCGCATCGGCAGCCGCCAGAATCAGACGACTGGATGCAACGGCATCCATCCTTGTGTTTGAACGCGGCGAGCATGTGTCCTTTTCCAACTGCTCCCTGCCGTACTATCTGAGCAGAACGGTGCAGACGGCGGAGGATCTGGTCATGATGACGCCGGAGAGCTTCCGGGCCTCCTATGATATCGAGGTTCGGGTACGCAATGAGGTGATTGCCATTGACCGGGAAGGCAAGAAGGTCACTGTCCGGGACCTGGCATCCGGCCGCGAGTATGAGGAATCTTACGACGAGCTGATCCTGGCCCCCGGCGCCAGCCCCATCTGCCCCCGCTCTCTGGAGGGCGCACAACTGCCCCATGTCTTCACCGTCCGCAATGTGGCCGATATTGTGAAGCTGGACCAGTACGTCCGCAGCAACGACACCCGGAATGTGGTGGTGGTCGGCGGCGGCTTCATCGGTCTGGAGGTGGCGGAGAACCTGCGGGAGGCCGGCAAGACGGTTTCCGTCGTGGAGGCTGCCCCCCAGATCATGGCCCCCTTTGACTTTGACATGGTGCAGATTCTGCAAAAGGAACTGTACGATCACGAAGTGTCCCTGTATGTGGGCGACGCGGTGCAGGCCATCACCGAAACCCAGGTGGTTCTGGCCTCCGGCAAGGCTCTGGAAGCCGACGCGGTGGTCCTGGCCATCGGCGTAGCACCGGAGACGGGCCTGGCCAAGGCCGCGGGTCTGGCATTGGGCGAGACCGGCGCCATTCGGGTCTCCCCGGAGTATCGCACCAGCGACCCCCACATCTATGCCGTGGGCGACGCCATCGAGGTCCACAACCGGCTGACCCACAAGGCCAGCAAGCTGCCCCTGGCCGGTCCGGCCATTCGGCAGGCCAGAACGGCCGCCGACGCCATCTACGGCATCCCCGGCACCAACCGCGGCGTTCTGGGGTCCTGTGCCGTCCGTGTCTTCGGCATGAACGCAGCCGCCACGGGCCTCAATGAGCGAACCGCCAAGGCCAACGGCATTCCCTGCGACGCCGTCTACACCATGGCCATGGATAAGGTCAGCCTCATGCCGGGCTGTGCCCCCATGCACTTCAAGCTGATCTTTGAAACCCCTACCGGCAGAGTGCTGGGCGCCCAGGCCATCGGCCGGGGCAATGTGGACAAGCGCATTGACGTCATCGCCACCCTGATTGCCATGAACGGTACCCTGGAGGATTTGAAGGAGCTGGAGCTCTGTTATTCGCCCGTGTTCGGTACGGCCAGAGATGTGGTGAATGTGGCCGCCCTGGTGGCCCGCAACGTGCTCCACGGCGTGGTCCGACAGGTTCCCGTCACAGAGGTTCGTTCCCTGGTGGAGAACAAGGCCTGCATCGTCGATGTGCGTACTGAAGGCGAATTTGCCGCCGGTCATATCGTCGGCGCGGTCAACATTCCCCTGGGCCAGCTGCGCCAGAGACTGGACGAAATCCCCCGGGACCGTCCCGTTTACCTCCACTGCCGTACCAGCCAGAGAAGCTACAATGCCATCATGGCGCTGCAGGGCTTGGGATTCGACAATGTCATCAATATCTCCGGCTCCTTCCTGGGTCTGAGCTACTATGAGTACTTTGGCGATGTGACCACCGGACGGGAAAAAATCGTCACGGAGTATAACTTCAACTAAGCCCGTCCGGCTCTGCGGCACAGAATCCAAACCGGTGAATGCACCGAAGATAGAGAAGGGAGTAATACGATGCAAAGCGCATTTTTTCAAGATTTTCTAAGCATCAGCGACGGAAGAACCGTATTGTTTTTGGTGGTGCTGGCGGCACTGTTCTATGTGATTCATATTCTGTACCATAAGAAGCACATGGACTTTGCCGTGGTTGTGATGATCGGTACCGGCCTGGGCCTGGTGCTGGGTCTGGCCATTCAGCTGGTGGCCGGTTTCCCCGACGCCCCCATGGAGGTCCGGTTTGTCTCCGAAGTCACAACCTGGTTTGCCATGGTGGGCAGCGGTTACATCAACCTCATTAAGATGATCGTTGTACCCCTGGTTATGGTCTCCATCCTGCAGGTTATCATCAACATGCAGCAGGGCAAGACCATGAGCAAGCTGGTGAAAACCACCATTGCCGTGACCATGAGCATGGTGGCAGTGGCCGCCGTTGTAGGCGTTGCGGTCGGTATGATCATGGGTGTCGGCGAAGGCAGCACCTCCGTGGCCGGCGACGCAACGGCCAAGGAGATCACCCCTGTTGCCACCACCGTCAAGAACCTGATTCCCGGCAACATTGTGGAAGCAATGGTCAACAGCAACATCATCGGCCTGGTGATTTTCTCCGCCTTCCTGGGCCTGGCCATCTGGTGGATCAATCACGAGGACCCCGATGATGCAAAGCCCCTGTACGATCTCATCAACAAGTCCCATAAGGCCATGATCAATATGGCTCTGCTGATTCTCGACTATATGCCCTGGGCGGTTATGGCGCTGCTGGCGAACACCATTGCCCAGAGAGGTCTGTCCTCCATTCTGGAGGTGGGCAAGTTCATCATTGCCCTGTACATTGCCGCCGCCGTGCAGTTTGTGGTGCAGCTGGTGCTGCTGGCCGTCCACGGCCTCAACCCCGCCATCTACATGAAGAAATCCTTTGCCACCATGCTGATGGCCTTCACCTCCCGATCCAGCGTGGGCTGCCTGCCTCTGACCATTGAGACCCTGACCAAGAAACTGGGCGTCAATCAGGGTACTGCCAGCTTCGTGGCCGGCTTCGGTACCACTGCCGGTATGCAGGGCTGCGCCGGTATCTTCCCTGCCCTGCTGATCGTGTATGTCTGCAACGTCACCGGCACCCCCCTGGACATCACCATGATCGTTATGACCATCTTTGTTGTGGCCATCGGCTCCCTGGGCATCGCCGGTATTCCCGGCACCGCCACCATGGCTGCTTCCGTGGGCCTGTCCGGCGTAGGCATGGGCGCACAGTTTGCCATGGTCAGCCCCATTCTGGCCATTGACCCCATCATCGATATGCCCCGTACCATGCTGAATGTCACCGGTTCTCTGACCAATGCCATTGTGGTGGACAAGCATATGGGCAGCCTCGACGAAAAGGCCTATAACGACAAGGCCACCGTTCACACCACCTAAGGGTCTGCGGTACGATACCCACCGCAATCCCAGAGCAACATACCGGGTAGAGCCGTGCAGAACGGCTCTACCCACCGAAGACGGGATTTCCCTTCTTCGGATGTCTCTGTGCAGAACTATACAACACCCCACCGGGCGAACAGTACGAAGACTGTCCGGCCGATGGGGTGTTGTTTGCCATGCCCCCAGCTGGGGGTATTTTTATTCGCCGCTGGTACCTGACGGTCCAGTTCATGGCTTCCACCGCATAGCCGGCGCTCTGCTCAACGCAGGCCCGCCTTGCAATGCACTACATTTAACGCCGTTACAACTGCAACGCGGCTTCCAATGCACTGTGGGTAGCGGTGACCGCATTACCGGGGGCTTTGGCAGCCTCGCCAATCACCACGACCTGCGGAGCCACCTTCTCGGCGATCTCCTTCATTGCCGCATTGCTGCGGGAACCCATTGCCAGCACCACGGTGTCGTATCCACGCATGGAGCCGGTGGAGCCGTCGGCCAGAACATAGTCCACACCGTCTGTGTAGAATTGGCTGACCTTGGCGCCGGGCTGCAACTGCACGTGGTTCTCCTCAAAGTTGGCGAACATATAGCGGCGGTTCTCCAGCGTCACATCGGCGGCGATGGTGTCTTTCATCTCTACGATGCCCACGGTGTGGCCCCGCTCCGCCAGGAACTCGGCGGCCTCGCAGCCCACCATACCGCCGCCCACAACCAGGGCCTTCTTGCCAATGACGGCCTTGCCCAGCAGCAGGTCCTGGGCCGTGACATAGCCGCAGGTATCCAGGCCGGGGATGGGCAGAATCAGCGGGTTGGAACCGGTGGCCACGATGATGGCGTCGGGCTTCAGATCGCGCAGGACCGCCTCGTCGGCCTCGGTGTTGCAGCGGATATCCACGCCGGATTCCTGACAGCGAACGATCATAGAGCGGATGGGTTCCGACAGCTGGCCCTTACCGGTGGGGTAGGACGCCACCCGGAAGTTGCCGCCCGGCTCGGAAGACCGCTCCAGCAGCGTGACCGTGTGGCCCCGCTGGGCACAGGCCCAAGCCGCATACAGGCCGCCGGGGCCGCCGCCCACGACGACCACGCGTTTTTTCTCCGCCGCCGGGGTCAGCACATGCTCCAGACCCACGCAGGGGTTCACCGCACAGGTGATGGGATTGCCCGCAAACATGTTGGGGACGCAGCCCAGCAGACAGCCGATGCAGGTGGACAGGGTTTCCAGCTTGCCATTGCGCGCCTTGTTGGGCAGCTCCGGGTCGGCGATGCTCTGACGGCCGAAGGCGATGAGATCGGCACGGCCCTGCTTGACCAGCAGCTCAGCGTACTGCGGCTCGGTGAAACGGCCCACGGCAATCACCGGCACCGTGACGGCGCGGTGAATCTCGCTGACCAGATCGGCGTTGAAACCGCCGTGGGTGATGCCGGGAGCCCACATGAACTCATCATGGAGGTGCACGGCCCGGGTCACATGGATGGCATCGACACCGCACTCCTGCTCCAGATAGGCTGCCACAGCAGCGGCGTCCTGGACGGTCTGGCCGCCCTCCACCTCGTCGCAGGCATTGATGCGGCACAGGATGGGCAGGTTGCCGCCGGTCTTCTTGCGGATATTCTCAATGATGAGCCGGGGCAGGCGCATCCGGTTCTCGAAGCATCCGCCGAACTCGTCGGTGCGGTGGTTGGTACGCTGGGAGATAAAGGTGCTGACCAGATAGCCGTGGGCACAGTGGACTTCCACCATGTCGATGCCGGCCTGCTGCGCCCGGCGGGCAGCGTCGCCGTAGCACTCAATGATCCGGTACAGCTCCTCGTTGGACACAGCCACCGGCGTCTCCCGGCCCACAGCCGTGGGAACGGCGCTGGCGGCTTTCAGGGGGTAGCCGGTCAGCTTGGAATCGCCTTCGGGGCCGGCATGCTGCAACTGAATGGACACCTTGGCGCCGTAGGCATGGCAGGCGTCGGCCACCCGGCGGAAGCTGGGAACGGTGTCGTCGGAGAACAGGCAAGGCTTGCGGGGACCACCCTTGGCCTCGGAGTAGACCACGGTGGATTCAATGGTAATCAGGCCGAACCCGCCCTTGGCACGCGCCTCATAATAGGACAGGGAGCGGTCACTGAGGGAACCGTCCGTATTGGCAAAATTGTTGCCCATGGGCGGCACCACAAAGCGGTTGGGCACCGTCACAGTACCAATCTGCACAGGAGAAAACATTGCGGGGAATTTCATAAAAAAACCTCCAGTTTCAAGGCAATTCGTTACAGGAAGAACTTTTCCAAAACTTCTTGGGCAGGCATATCCTTGCCGGTAAAGAGATGGAACGCGGCGACGCCCTGCCACAGCAGCATACCGATACCGCCCACGGCTTTGGCGCAACCGGCGGCCTTGGCCTCCTCGATCATCCGGGTTTCCTTGGGGTTGTAGACCGTATCGGCCACCACCAGCTCCGGACGGAACCAGGCAGCATCCACCAGGGTTTCCTTCTCCAGCGGCTTCATGCCGACCTTGGTGGCGTTGATCAGAATGTCGCAGTTTTTGATGGCAGCGGCCAGAGCGTCCTGCTCTTCCAGGGCCGTGATGGAAACCTTACAGCCGGGTACGGCTTCGCGCAGCGCTTCCACTGTGTGTTCTCCTCTGGCGTAGAACTCGTCCTTGCGATTGAAAATGGCGATCTCTGCCGCGCCGTCCAGAGCGGTCTGGACACAGATGGCCGTAGCAGCGCCGCCGGCGCCCAGAACCACCAGCTTTTTGCCGCTGACGCTTACGCCGTGCTCCTGAAGGTTGCGGACAAAGCCGATGCCGTCGGTGTTGTGGCCCGTCAGCTTGCCGTCGGGGCCGACGGTGACCGTGTTGCAGGCGCCGATGAGGCGGGCAGCCGGGGAAATCTCGTCCACATACTGTGCCACCGCCGTCTTACAGGGCATGGTTACGTTGAAGCCGCCCACCTTCAGCAGCTTCAGGGCCTCCACAGCCTCGCCGGTCTTTTCCAGCGGAATGTCAAAGGCCAGATAGGCCGCGTCGATGCCGGTCCGCGCAAAGCTGTAGTTGTACATGGCCGGGGAGCCGGAATGGCCCACGGGAGAGCCGATGAGGCAGTAAAGCTGTGTATGTCCAGAAATTCTTGCGTCCATTTGATGATTCCTCCTGTCTTACTGTTCCAGTACCTGGGGCCATGCCTGCTCCAGCACAGCCTTGGTCGCGTCATAATTTTCCTTGGCGGCGGCAGCCACGCCGTGGCTGAGAATCTCGTCGCTGATGACCTCCACGCCCATGACCGCAGGCTCGATGCCCTTTTCGCGAATCATGCGTACAAAACCGGCGGTGTCGCCATGGCCGGTGCCGGGCATCATCCGGTCGTGCATGGACTCATCGCGCAGGATGGACTTGGCATAGGGATGGGCCTGAACGTCGTTGATCTGTACAGAGACGATCTTGTCGGCGGGGATGCCTTCCAGCACCGAGGGGTCATAGCTCTGACCGGCACGAATCCAGTGCCAGGAATCCAGAATCAGCTTGGCGTTGTCGCAGCCGGAAGCCTTAACCACTGCCCAGGCCTTTTTCACATCGGGCAGGCCGCTGTAGGGCATGGGCTCCACGCCGATGGTGTAGCTGCCGGCCCGGTGGCACAGCTCCCGCAGCTTCTGGGCCGTGTACTCCACGGAGTAGTTCTCCATCAGGCCGCAGTTGATATGGGAGACGCCGAACAGCTTGCACATATGGAAGCACATCTGCTCCTTGTACTTCTGCTCATAGGAGCGGTTGGCCTCGGCCCACTGGACGATGTACTCCACCTCCGTGACCTTCATGTCGTACTTTTTGAGAATGGCCAGGATATCCTCGTCGAACAGTCCCTCATTCAGGGCGTCCACATACGTTTCGGCCCGCAGGCCGATGCCTTCAAAACCGGCAGCCTTGGCAGCTGCTACCCGCTCCTCAAAGGTACACTGGTCGCCCAGGGTCCAGGAGCTGATGGTGATGGGATATTTCTGAGACATGCGATATTCCTCCTATAAAATTCAATGGTTGGAACCGGAAGATGCCGTCTGCTGCAGCACCATCTGGCAGATTTCCGCAATGGTTCGGTCCGAGGTGTCGACAATCAGGTCGGCGGCAGCCTCGTATTTCGGGCGGCGCTGTTCCATCAGCGCTGTGATGTACGGGACATCCTTGTGTCCCTCCAGCAGGGGCCGATTGTGATCGTCCCGCACTCTCTCCAGAATCACCTCGGGCCGGGCCGTCAGCAGCACCACCGTGCCGCCGCGGCGCATGGCCGCCACATTTTCCTCCCGCATAGGCACGCCACCGCCGCAGGAGACGACGCAGGGCTCACTGTTAGAGAAGCGTTCCAGCAATGCCGTTTCACAGGCGCGGAAATAGTCCTCCCCTTTTTGGGCGAAAATCTCGGGAATGGACATCCCCTCCTGCTCCGCGATGCACTGGTCCATCTCCACCACCTTTCGATGCAGCAGCTGTCCCAGCGCCTGCGAAACCGAAGTTTTACCAGCGCCCATAAATCCAATGAGAAACAGGGTATTCATGGCTTAGCCCTCCCTGGCCGCAGCCCGTTCCCGCTTGAGGCAGGCGTTGAGGTACAGAGCCAGCAAAATGCCAATCAGCGTCACCGCCATGTTGAACAGCAGTACCAGACGGGGCCCTTCCGCACCGCCCACCCGGGTCAGGACGCCGGCCACGCTGACCACCAGATAGTTGGCCACGCTGGAAGCGATCATGACAATGGAGGTGATCACGCCGCGGTTTTTGGGAAACATCTCATTGGCTACGGCCGTCACCAGCTGCAACACGCCGCCGGCAGCGAAGAAGCCCAGCAAAAAGCCGCCGGCCAGGCACATCACCGGCTGTTGGATGAAATAGATCGCGCCCAACGTCACCAGGGCCACCACAGGATAGGCCACCAGAATTTTGGCAGGCTCCACATTCCGCTTCAGCAGCGCCGCGCTGACAAACAGGGCCAGAACAATGCCGACCGAATAAAAGGATTGAATCTTACTGGGATCTGCCAATCCATACAAGGTACCCAGCTCTTGATTACAGTTGAGCCAGAGCATAAACGTGGTGGAGGTGGTGAAGCCCAGGCACACCAGGGCAATGGCGGCCGGAGTGAATTTCATACGCTCCTTTTTGGTGTTTGCCGTCTTAATCGTCCGCTCAAAGGGCGGGAACGGCAGGAAAACCAGGAAGATACCGTCGATTACAATAATTGCCGCCGTCACCAGGAAGATGGTGTTGAAGGGCAGCTCCCGAACCGCCACAAAGCTGATGGCAAAGGGCAGCAAAAACTGGGCAATGGAGATAGACAGCTTGGTAAAAATATTGGCAATGGTACCCTTTTCCCGGAAAATCTCCATGCAGGACGGAGTGATGCTGGTATCCAGGAAAGAGTTGGCCATGCCGCTGATGATGGCCAGCGCGTATCCGATGTACAGGTTGGGGGAAAATGTCACTGCCAACAGGAAAATGGCATACAGTGCACAGCCGATCAGCGCCGACAGACGGCGGCCCAGCCGGTCCGACAGGGGGCCCGCAACCGGGAAGGCAATCAGACGGCCCAGGCCGATGGCGGCGATGACGGCCACCACGCCGGAGACGTCATAGGTGCCGTCCGCCAGGGTAGCCGCGTTCCACATGGCGGCAAAGTCCTGCTTGTACTGTCCCATGATGGACGCCGCGATGCCCAGTACAAAATAGGTGATATACAACGCTACAGCGGTGGGATAGTACTTTCTGGCATTGAAAGTCTCGTTCATAACTCCAAGATTCCTTTCTCTCAAAATGATTTACGGGGATTCATACAGCAGCTTGCGGATTTCCTCCACCGGCATTTCCAGGCCGCTGTACAGATGGAACGCCTCCGCTCCCTGGCACAGCAGCATGCCCAGGCCGTCAAAGGTCCGGCACCCGGCTGCCTTGGCGTCCCGCAGCAGCCGCGTCTGGGGCGGCGCGTAGACCACATCGGTCACCACCAGCTCCGGCCGGAACCAGGAGCTGTCCGGGATCATGGTGTCGTCCACGTTGGGCTCCATGCCCACCCGCGTCGCATTGGAAAGGATATCGCATCCATCAATGGCGCGGCGCAGCGTTGCCGTATCCGCCAGATCGTGCAGAGACAGGGTGCAGGACGGCGCCGCCTCACCGATGGCTTTGACACGCTGGGTGATCTGGTCCCAGAAGGCGTCCCGCAGGTTGAAAATGGCAATCTCCGCCGCCCCGTCCAGAGCCGCCTGAATGGCAATGGCCGAGGCCGCACCGCCGCCGCCCAGCAGAACGATCTTCTTTCCCTTCACGTCCACGCCGCCGCGGCGCAGATTCTGCGTATAACCGCAGCCGTCGGTATTGTGGCCCACCAGAACGCCATCTTCATTGACAATTGTGTTGACAGCCTGGATGGCTGCCGCCGCCGGTGTCAGCCGGTCCAGATACGGGATCACCGCTGTTTTACAGGGCATGGTCACGTTGGCCCCGCGCATGGACAGGGTACGCATGGCTGCCACCGCGGCGCCGATCTGCGTCTGAGAAATGTCAAAGGCCAGATAGGCCCAGTCCAGGCCGAATTTCTGAAAACAGTAATTGTACATGGCGGGGGACTTGGAATGTGCCACAGGCGTTCCCAGCAACCCCAGCAGTTTTGTGGTTCCGGATATCTGCACGATGTTCTCCTCCTTTTTCGTAACACCTTTGTGCATATCCATCATAATATATTGATAAAAAAATATCAAATCGATTAGCAGGCATGTATTGATAGATTTTTTCTATAATCTGTGGTATAGTAAAGCTGACAGAGCGCTCAGAACGCAGCCGTCGGAAACAACCGTTTTTCTGCGATCTCTGCCACATTTCATAGTGAAACGGGGGAGTTTTATGAATCTGTCTCATTTGCGATATTTTGTGGAGCTGGCCCATACCAAGCACTACACACAGGCAGCGGCACATCTCTGTATCACACAGCCCAGCCTCAGCCATGCCATTGCACAGTTGGAAGCAGAATTGGGCGTACCGTTATTTGAAAAGGATGGCCGCGCCATTACACTGACCCGCTTTGGAGAACAGTTTCTGCACTGCGTACAGCAGTCCCTGGACACCCTGGATGAAGGCGTGAGTGCCATCCAGCGGGTGGTTCGCGGCGAGGGCATGATTCGGCTGGGCCTGCTGCGCACCCTGGGCATCGAGTATGTACCGTCTCTGGCAGCCCAGTTTTTAAAGAACAATCCCGGCAAAAACATCCGTTTTACTTTCCATACAGGCACCACACAGCAGCTGTTGGAGGATTTGCTGGCCAAACGGTGCGATCTGGCCTTCTGTTCCCAGCCGCCTCCGTCCATGGGGCTGACCGCCGTGCCGGTACAGGAGCAGGACCTGGTATTGATCGTTCCGCGTGATCATCCGCTGACAGCCAAGCATACGGTGACGCTGGCTGATACCCTGCCGTATCCTCAGGTCTTTTTCTCCAAAAGCTCCGGCCTGCGCAACGTGGTTGACCGTCTTTTTGAACAGATTGATGGTACGCCCAACATTGCATATGAGACAGAAGAAGATCAAGTCATTGCCGGATTGGTAGCTCAAGGTTTTGGGATTTCTGTTGTTCCCTATATGGAGCTTTTGCTGCGGCTTAACGTGAAGATTCTGCAAATTTCCCAGCCTGCCTGGGAACGGAAATTCTATCTGGTCAGCAATCCCAATACCTATGAATCGCCCGTTGTCCGGCAGTTTATCCAATTTGTACTCGGAACGGAGACATTGTAATCTTTCACAAAAGAACCTCACTATGTTTGTGTCGGATAAATTTTGTTTATTTTATTATAAAAATAATTATGGGTATCAACGTGAAACAGCCAATCAAAAAATAACGAAAAACAGTCCCAAAACTGGCAAATTCCTCTGCTGAGAGGTCCAGCTTCAAGAGAGAAGCGACGGCCTCGACCCCTGCCCCCATACCCGAATTGACGTCCAGAAAATACAGTCGTAAAAGGGAGATGGAATAAAAGAGGACATACTTCAAAACGACAAACTATTTTCAAGTTCTTCTGCTGCCGCTGCTTTTGCTGCAGGCTATAATTTTTGAGGCATAACAATGCTCCCCCTATGATTGACAGTTTGATCTCACTGTCTCACATAGAGGGAGCAAATCATTTTGGTTGTTTCACCCTATATGGCTTTGATCCGGCAATGCGCCATGGATGCGCAATTAGTCCTCAAAATCAGCCACATTGTCACTGGTTACAGTGGTAACACCAGTATCCACGACAACGCCACCCAGGTCTTCGCCCTCCATCAGGGAGATGGCAGCCTTGATAGCCTCGGAGCCCATCACATCGGGGTTCTGAGCCATGAAGGCCAGCAGAGCGCCGTCGTTGACCAGAGCACGGTTGGAAGCGGAGTTATCAAAGCCTACACAGATGATGTCAGCACCATTGGCGTTGGCTTCCTTGACAGCGTTGCCAGCACCGTTGGTGGCACCGTCATTCGCGCCATAGACAGCAATCACGCCGTCCTGAATCAGAGCATTGGTAATTTCCTGAGCCTTGGAAGCGTCGCCATCGGAGTACTGAACCTCGCCCATGGTGAAGCCGGTGCCCTCAAACGCGGAAATGAAGCCATCCACGCGGTCGATGCAGGACTGCACGCCAGCCTGAGCAGAGACAATACCAATGGTGCCCTCGGTGAGGCCCTTCTCGTCCAGATACGTCAGCATCTGCTCACCGGCCTGCGCGCCTGCGGCATAGTTGTTGGTAGCGTAAGTAGCGGAGCCCTCAATCGTGGAGGGAGAGTCCACATAGATGATCTTGATGCCGGCGTCAATGGCAGCCTGGATGGCATCGTTACAAGCGGTGGAGTCATTGACAGCGATGATGATAACATCGGAGCCATTGTTGGTAGCGGTCTCGATCATCTGGATCTGCTGCGCGTTGTCCTTCTTCTCGGGAGCCAGCCAGTTCAGGGTCACGTCGTAGCCCTGAACCTTATACTCTTCCACGGTGGCCTCTGCAGCGGCGTGCAGCTTCACCCAGTGCACATCCATCTGATCCATGGTGATCAGAGAAATGGTGCAGGACAGGCCTTTGCCTTCACCGCTGCCGGTATCGCCGGTGTTGGTGTCGGTAGCATTGGTGTCACCGGTGTTGGCCGTGCCACCGCCGCCGCAAGCGGCCAGGGACAAAGCCATGATCAGTGCGAGAGCAAGAGCAAGAATTTTTTTCATGATTACGTCTCCTTTTTTTAATTTATGTGCAAAGCGTTACCGCCTTGTACCAAGAAAATGGATCAGGCTGCCTTGGAAGTTTGCTTTTTTTCCTTCTTCACGGGTTTCTTGCTGTCACGGCGCAACACGTCGAATAGGACGCAGGCTACCACGATCAGACCAATGATGATGTTGCGGAAAGCAACAGGCACATTGGCGAACGTCAGGCCGCTCTGGAGAATCGCCCACACACTGGCGCCGGCAATAACACCCACCAGCAGGCCACTGCCGCCCAGGGTGGAAACACCGCCGATAACAGCTGCGGCCACAGCGTACATCTCATAGCTGGTACCGGCGCTCATGTCGCCCATACCGGACTGTGCCATAATGATCAAACCGGTGAGGAAAGCGCAGAACGAAGAAACCATATAGGCCTTGGTGGTGGTCGCAAAGACATTGACGCCGGACAGACGGGCCGCATCCACATTGGAGCCGATGGCATAAATATGGCGGCCGGAGCGCGTAAAGGTGAGCAGATAGAAGAAAATGGCCCATACAATCAATCCAATCCAGACACCGTTATAGAGGCCCAAGGTCTTGCCGTAGTAGAGAATATCCTTGAACATCTGGGCAGCGCCTTCGCTGCCGATGTTATCAGTGTTATAGTTGCCGTTGGCAAGCTGGGCAACGCCACGGGCAATGGTCATGGTGCCTAGTGTACCGATGAAGGGAGGCAGCTTGAACTTGCCCACCAGAAGGCCGTTGATAAAGCCCGTCAGCATGCAGGCCAGGAATGCAACCAGCACGGCAACCACAGGATGGGAGCCGTTGCACATCATGGTGGCAGAGATCATGGCGCTCATGCCCAGCACAGAACCAATGGACAGGTCAATGTTGCCGGTGATACAGACGTAAGCCTGGCCAATGCCGACCAGCAGGAAAGGAATCACAGAACGCGCCAAAGTCAGAAGACTGTTGGGCTTGGCAAAGTTGGGGTTCAGGATAGAAAAGATGATCATCAAAACGATGACGCCGGCAAAGGCAGTTAAAACAGAGGCGATGCCCCGGATAGCCAAAAACCTCTGCATCGGGTTCAGCTTTTTTTGCATGACGCAAACTCTCCTTTACTGTGTTGAAATAGGGGAATCACATGTGTCAGTTGGAGCCAAACTGGGTGGCAAAGGTCATGATTTCCTCCTCGGTGGTGTTACGGGGGTCCACCTCACCGGTAATCCGCCCATTGCACATGACCAGAATTCGGTCGGAGATACCCATGGCCTCTGGCAGCTCGCTGGAAACAATGATGACAACCACACCGTTTTCTTTCAGTTGGTTAATGATCTCATAGATTTCCACCTTCGCGGCCACATCAATACCACGGGTGGGCTCGTCAAAAATAACCACGCGGGAATTACGGGCCAGCCACTTGGCCACAACCACTTTCTGCTGGTTACCGCCGGACAGGCTGCCGGCATCTACCTCAGCGGAAGACATCTTGATGGTAAGAGAAGACTTTCCCTTCTCAATCATCTTGTTTTCCTTACGACGCGACACAGTACCAAACATATTGCAGATCAGATCCAGATTAGGCAGGGCAATATTGTTGCGGATGGATAGCTTTGTACACAGGCCGTCCTTTTTCCGATCCTCAGGGGCCAACACGATACCCTGACGAATGGCGTCTGCAGGATTGTGAATGACCAGCTGCTTGCCATCTAGAATAATCTCCCCACTGTCTTTGGAATCAGCGCCAAAGATGGCACGCATGGTCTCGGTGCGGCCGGCACCCACCAAACCGGAGAATCCCAGTACCTCGCCTTCGTATGCATCAAAGCTGATGTCCTTGACCATACGACCGGCCTGAAGGTGCTTGATCTCCAATACCTTTTTGCCCCGAGGAACGGTTTTCCGTGGGAACTGGTTGGTGATCTCATGGCCCACCATATTGGCAATGATCTGCTCCATGGTGAAATCGGTAAATTTACCTTCCGTGATATAGTGACCGTCCCGCATGATGGTAACGCTGTCCACGATGTGGTGCAGTTCCTGAAGACGGTGACTGATGTACACAATGGCACAACCTTGGCTGCGCAGTTCCCGCACAATGCGGAACATTTCATCAATCTCTGCGTTGGACAGCGCAGAGGAAGGTTCGTCCATCACCAGTACCTTGGCGTTAATCAGGAGGGCTTTGGCAATTTCCACCATCTGCTGGCGGCCCACGGTCAAATCGCCCACGGTGGTGTTGGGGTCCAGATCATGGATGCCCAGCTTGGCCAGCTGCTCCCGGGCCTGCCGATTCATCTCTGCAGTATCCAGATGACCGCCCTTGCGGAGCTCACGGCCCAGGAACATATTAGCGGACACAGACAGATGCTGGCACATATTCAGTTCTTGGTGGATGATGGCCACGCCCAGCGCCTGGGCCTGCTTGGTATTCAAGTCCCCCTCCACTTTATGACCAAATATTTCGATATTACCGGAATCTCTGGTGTATACGCCTGAGAGAATTTTCATCAGGGTGGATTTGCCGGCGCCGTTCTCTCCCAGCAGCGCCATGACCTCGCCTGCTCTCAGATGAAGCTGAACGTCATCCAAAGCCTTGACGCCGGGGAAGGTTTTGGTGATATGCTCCATAGAAACAGCATATTCGCTCATTATGGGGCTCCTTTCTATTATTGTCGCCGGAGAAAAGGAATTTGCTCAGTCCTTTGCGGGGGGATACTCGTTGCAGAGCAGACGGTAGGGCGGCTCATCCTCCTCAATGGTGGGGAAACGGCCCAGAGGTTCATAAAAGCGGTTGTCGGTATTGTCATCGTTGCACATGCTGACTTCACCGACCAGAGCCGTGCCGGAACCGGGCTGAATGGTGAATTCATGATAATAGTAGGGATATAGACTCAGGCTCTCGCCGGGGTGCAGAACGATCTCTGTACCAGCGGGCACCATGTAGCGCCGGCCATCCTGGCAGATTTCCACATCCGTGTCTGCCAGCTTCTCGTCGGGGGTAGCGTTCCACAGGCGGAAGACTATGTTACCGCCGCCGCGGTTAATGATATCCTCCATCTTGTTCCAATGGAAGTGATTGGGAGAAACCTGGCCCTCACGGATCATCATGATTTTCTCAGCGTAGGTCTTGGTGTACTTGGCATTCTTGGTATTGCCATTGCGGATGGTGATCAGAGCCAGGCCCAGCTTATCATAGTTGCCCATACCGTAATCAGTGACGTCCCAACCCAGAGCATTGTCGCGAATTTCATCATACTCATGGTTCTTTTCCGCCCACTCCTCAGGGGTAAAGCTGAGGAACGGGGGCAGCTCAAAATGATACTCCTTCAGCATGGCTTCAAACTCTTTAATGATTGCGTTGATTTCAGAACGTTTCATAATTGGTCCATCTTCCTTCCGTTTGAAATTTATAAAATTGAGATTTTTTACAGCTTTAAAAGGGCCTCGGCCTGCGCACGGACTGCCGCCAGTTCCTCCGGCCCCTCCAGAATGGAGAACGAGAGGACGTTGGTCTCCTTGGCAAAGGGGGCCAGATGGTGCAGTGTTCCATCTGCTTCATGACGGAGACGGCCATAGACACAGGAGTTGGAGGGCTCCAATCCGAGAACATAGTCCCCGGAAGCAGTGGACTTCCACTCCATAAAATAGGGGAGATTCTTTCTGGAAAACTCCACCTTGACACCGATACCCAGCTTATCATTGAGTACATAAACTTGGCTGTTGCCCTGGGCATCGGCCATCAAATCATGGATAAACACATATTCCGGCTCATTGTCACGGGGCGCTTCCATCCGGTTCCAGCGATCCTCATGGCCCTCGGTGATTTTATCCCGCGGCGTCACCTGCCGGGTGGCCATCACCAACTCTGTACCCTCGTCCAAAAGCGGATACCCCAAGTTGATATGATAGAGGAGCATTAACGGTTCGCTGCGGTAGCCCTGGTTTTCCACGGTGTCGGTAACAGTGATCTTCCGTTCTCCTAAGCGGGTTTCCACAGTACGGCGAAGAACCAAATTCTCTCCAAACAGTTCCGCCTCCCGCATCTCGCCACTACAGCGGAGGATATATTGATCTCCTTCCCATACACCGTCGGCGCTGATATGCTCAGCAGGTGTCGTACGGATACGACCATGCATGGGATAGTCTTTACCATTCAGGTTGCAGGGGGCACAGATATTTTCCAAGCCGGCAGTGAAGAATAGACCGCCCATGATACTGCGCAGCGCCTCGTCGCCGTGGGTGTCGTAGTGGTTGCGTCCCTGAAGACCCGGCTTAGAGAGAAAGTTCAGATTGATGCCTTTGTAGCAAAATTCTTCCACATCCAGGCACTTATCCGACAAAATTCGATAGTTTAGAGGGCCGTTTTTCACTTCGTAAGCGCGAAGTCCCTTGGCGCGTCCCTCTTCAAACGTCACAGGCCGTATGTACGCCAACTGCTGCAGGCTGCCCACCCGGCGCAAAAGTTGTTCTCTGTCCATGGGGCTTACTCCAGATTGGCGTGGTACTGCCACAGGCTCTTCATATCCAGCTTCTGTTCCTTGATAATCATCTTGGCCAGAATGTCTCCTACCAACAGGAGGGTCTGCTCGAAAAGGGACGTCATGGGCTGACAGGAGTCAATCTCATCCTCCAGATAAAACTTGGTTCGTACAGGAATCCGAACCATAAAATCGCAGATATCCTTCATCTCACTGTTGGGGTTGGAGCCAATGTGAACAATCTTGCAATCCACCGTGGTCCGTGCCTTCTTGGCAATACCCAGCGGGAAGAGCGAAGCGCCGGAACCGGAGCCGACGATCAAAAGATCATTCTTAGTGATGGCGGGCTCGGTGATCTCGCCCACATAATGGGTTTTAATGCCCAAGTGAGCCAGCCGCTTGCACACGCTCTGCAAACTCAGCAGTACTCGGCCCACACCGACAAAAAATACCTGATCCGCCGACAGAATCTCCCGGCACAGCCGCTCCAAAGAGGCAGGGTCGATGCTTTGCAGAGTCCGCTGCAACTCGTCCAGCACCGCGCCGCTGGTCTCCTGATAGGTCCTTGCAAATTGTTCACTCATTACTGATTTCCCCCTAAAATCTCGCTCCGCAGCTGATGGAGTTTGCCGAAATCCTCCTGCAAATGGTCTTTGCGCACACAGGTGCTGCCCACTACAAACAGATCTACATCCTCCTTGCCATACTCCCGTACATTGTCCAAGGAAACCCGACCGTCAATCTCGATCTTTGTAGCAAGTCCCCGCTCCCGGATCATCTGCCGCAGTTCGCGGATCTTCCGGGTGCCGTAGTCCACCTGCTTCTCACCTTTGACAAAGGCGTAGCCGGGATTGATCAGCATTAACAGTACAGTGTCGCATTTGTCCAGCACATACTCCACAGTGGAGAGCGGCGTGGCGGGTTTCAGCGCCAGGCCTGCCTTAACACCGGCTGCATGGATGCGGTTGAGCATACCGTCGATGTGAGGCTCGCTTTCGGCGTGAAAGACGATCTGCTCCACACCGATATCCAGCAGTTCATTGATAAAGTAATCCTGCTCTGTCACCATAACATGACAATCAAAAAACAGGTTTGTACGGCTGCGAAGCTGCCGCACCGTGTCCAGACCCAGGGGCATACTGGGACTAAAATGGCCGTCCAGAATGTCCACATGCAGCATACCGATGCCACTGTTTTCAATCTCCCGAACCGATTGCTCCAAGTTGCACAGATCGCAGCAGGAGATCAACGAGGGCGTATAAATTAAAGAGGTATTCCAGATATCGTTCATGACCATCCAGCTCCTTAGCCGAGATATTGCTCAATCTGCTGCCGGGTGGGCAGCGAGGGAATCGCGCCCTTACTCTGCACACAAATCCAGCCAGCTATATTCCCGTACTCCATCGCCTTGCGCAGGATCTCCTCTGTAATCTGGGATGCCTGCTCCACTCCCTGAATCCGGAGACTGGAAAGGAAACCGCCCCAAAACGCATCGCCTGCGCCGGTGGCATCCACACACACCGCCTTGCGGCCGGGAATATTCAGTATCTTATCCTGGAAAAAGCACCGGGCGCCGTTGCCGCCCAGGGTTTCGACGATCAGCGTCAAATGATAGCGTTCCATCAAAGCGGGCAGATTCTCTTCGCCGCCCATCATGGTCACTTCTTCCTCACTGATCTTTAAGAGATCCACATACGGGAGAATTTCAAAAACTCTAGCAGCACAGGCATCTTGATTGTCATTCCACATCAAATTGCGGTAGTTGACATCAAAGCTGACCAGCTTGTTCTTTTCTCTGCCAAGCCGCAGCGCCCGGACTGTAGCCTCAGCCACAGGCGATGCAGACAGGGAACAGGAACCGGCGTGGACAATCGCCGTGTCGGCAATGTCCTCTTCCTTCACGTCTGCCTCCGATAAAAACATATCGGCGCCGGGCTTTCTGGCAAAAGTAAAACTGCGGTCGCCGTCCGGCGCCAGTGTGACAAATGCCATGGTGGTGATGGCTTCACTGCACAGTTGGGGGCGAATGGCCCGAACGCCGCAGTCCTTCAGAGTATCCATCAGAAAACGGCCAAAGTCATCGTCGCCAACAGAACAGCACATGCCGGATTTCAACCCATTGCGGGCTGCAGCGATTGCTACATTGGCCGGCGCACCACCGGCGTTTCTTATGTAACTCCCCTGCTCACTGCCGGGAATAAAATCAATTACCATCTCGCCAATACTGTATAGGTCCATCGGCGTGTCTCCTTTTTATTTTGTATATTTGATTTACTAAATTGTTGTTTTTACACTAACACGCCGAATTACACCTGTCAATTCTTTTTTGTTGGCTTATTTTTACACTAAGGATATCTGGCTGCGTTTTCGAGAAAATCTTCTCCATCCAAAAGTTTGCCGTGCTATAAAAAGCAATGTTTATACGCGTCAATTAATGATTTTTTAATGCAAATATTCTCTTTTTTATTTTTGCATTTGTTAAAATAGTAGATTTTTGTTTTGAAATACAAAAAAGGCGGCTGCTGTAAAGCAGTCACCTTTTCTTTAAAACGCAATTATTGAATGCACACACTAATTTAGTTTCGACGTTCAAGCGTTAGTTTTCCAGAGAAAATTTGTACAACAGCATTGCATGCAGCGCCATATAAAGAAGCATCTTGCATAAAGTAAGCCTTCTTTACTAATACCGGCTCATCCCACGCTACAAAGCGTCGGCGGTTAATTTCTTCCTCTAATTCGGCAATGTAGTTGTCTTTCCAATATACACTGTCATTGCCCAACAAAATTAACTCACTGTTTAGTATATTGATTATACTAACTACAGCAGTTGCTAACTTCTCCACTGCATCCTGAAAAATCATATCCACATTTTTGTTGCCCTCTAGCTTGCCGAACGCTTGATATGTATAGTACTTACCGGTGTGATACCGCAGTTTCTTCAGCAACTCTGGAGATCGTATATAAGTCTCCAAGCAGCCTTTATTTCCACACTGGCAAGGCTTTCCGTTAGCATCAATACTAACGTGACCCATTTCTGGTGGAAGTCCTCGGCGGTTGCAGTATAGCTGGCCGTCACTAATAATGCCGCAGCCCACACCTTCACTGATTCCAATAAATAACACATCATGGTATCCTCTGGCATTGCCGTAGAGACTCTCAGCCAGCAGTGCGCTTTGGTTGTCGTGATCCAAAAAAACTGGAAGGTGATAGCGCTCCTGAATGATTTGTACTATGTTAAAATTTTGAATTCCAAAGAAGTAAAAAGGTTTTAAAATCATACCTGAAGCAATACTAATGGGGCCCACTGACGCCACTCCCACAGCAGCCACATTATCCTCTTCAAAAAGAACCGTATCCAGGAGTTGGTATACCGTCTGAATCAGTTTCTCCTCTGTCATATCCTCCATCGTGGCCTTTTCCCGCTTCAATACATGGAGATTCAAATCACAAAGGATACATTCGCATCTATCGCGCGAAATCGCTAGACCAGCCACCTTTGGAGCATCTGGTGAGATCACCAGGCGAATTGGATTTCGGCCCGGCTCTTCATTTCGAACAACCTCTTTCTCCTCCAATATTCCAAATTCTATTAGTTCTGACACAATATTGGAAATAGCCATTTTGCTTAATCCAGTTTCCCGTACAAGTTCACTTCTAGTTGTACATCCGCCCGTAGCTACCATTTTGGTCACAAGCCCCCGGTTGATTCTCCGGTTGTCGCTTCCGTTTTTTCCCATTCGCTCCAACATAGCTAATAAACCTCTCCGACCATTTTTGATCATTTCATTTTTCTGAATATTTTAGAAGATACCCAAGAGTTTGTCAAGGACACAACCATAGGGCTGTAATTTAGTTTTTAGTTGTTGCGATGATATGTGACATATAAAAAGAAAAACAGTTCAACTACTCGAAAATCAAAGAGCAATCCTGGGATTCTGAAATACTGGGCTTAATTGCCGCGATTTAGAAAAAGGCCGGAATGCAGGAAGTGTACTTGAGGCAGCGGCCGGAAAAACTGGAGAAATTGGTTGATATTTCCAAAATTTAGAGTATCAAGACATCCACGGCCATCGAAGGGATCGTGACCACCAGTACCCGTATCCGTCAGTTGGTGGATGAATCCCCCAAGAAACCGGGATGAACAGGAAATAGCCGGTTATCGGGATGTAAAGAGGGATATGAAATTGCATTTTCTAACCCCTCTGTTGAACTTTGGTTCCTGCTGCACTTTCAGAACCAGACTGCCCCACTGGAAAACTGAGACTATCCCAAGTTTTGTGTAAACCTTCTGTGTGGTGTAGAATAGAGGCACCGCATAGGAGGTTTTACATATGGCCAGAAAGAATCGTACCCCGGAAGAAAATGCCCGTAGGGAAAAAATCCGTGAGCTGCTGCAGATGGCAAACATCGGCAGTATGGATGACATTCAAAATCTGTTCAAGGAGACC
>NZ_JBQKJT010000024.1:0-31231 GCF_052117125.1 Candidatus Avoscillospira sp. LCP25S3_F1
TAAGGCATCCCCCTTTGTTTGGAGTTTGTTTCTCATCAAAAACATTCTACATCATTCAACGGGGTGATGTCTTCTTTTTGTGCACTTTTTCAGTTTTGCTCATTCATAGTTATGTAAAAGAATGGGGTATTTTTCTAATCAATCAGTTCAATAGTTTACGAGAGGTGAACATTGTGAGGAAAAACAGGAAGTATCTGGCTGCAACAGCGTTGGTACTGGTGGCAGCGCTGGGATGGACAGGCCTGCAACTGGCGTCTGGCCAGGAGGTCTATCATGCGCCGGAGCTGGTGTTGCTGGAGGGGCAGGCAGAGTATGATCTGCTGTCCGGTATCGAGTATGATACCGCCCAATATGAGCTGGCTGTGATGGATCTGGGTGGATTTGATATTGATACGCTCGGCGAATACACCCTACGGTATATGCTGACGCCTCTGAATCAGGATATACAGCCGGAGCAGCCGGAAACTCCGGTCATTCCAGAGGAACCGGGAACGCCGGAGGAGCCAGACGAACCGACGGAGGAGGAGCCGGTAACGCCCGAAGAACCACCGGCAGAGGAACCGGAAACACCGGTAGAGCCGGGTGAACCGGTGACGCCCGAAGAACCGCCGGTAGAAGAACCGGAAACACCGGTAGAGCCGGGCGAACCGGTGACGCCCGAGGAGCCGCCGGTAGAGGAACCGGAGACATCGGTAGAGCCGGAGGAGCCGGTAACACCCGAGGAGCCGCCGGTAGAAGAACCGGAAACATCGGTAGAGCCGGACGAATCGATAACGCCCGAGGAACCAACGACGGAAGAAACGGTAACACCGGACGAACCGGCCACAGATACGCCGGAAGTCTCCGCGGAGTTGCTTTCTCTGGCAAGCAAGAGCAATGAGATTGCTGACCCAGGGGAGACGGCAGACTCGGAAGAAACGACGATACCCGAGGAACCACCGGCAGAGGAGCCGGAGACTCCAGCGGAAGAAGAACCGGTAACGCCGGAGGAACCGCCGGTAGAGGAGCCGGAGACCCCGGCGGAAGAAGAACCCACAAACCCGGAGGAACCACCGGCAGAAGAAGAACCGGAAACCCCGGAGGAACCGCCGGTAGAGGAACCGCAAACGCCGGTAGAACCGGCAGACCCCATTTACTTCACTCGGCAGGTGGTGGTGACGGAGGCCGTTACATATGAGGATGTCCGGCTGGATCAGGGCAGCGAAGACCTGTTGACCGGCATCACCAGTGCAGCCGAGGGCTATCAGATTGCGGTGGTGTCCGACGGCGGCTTTGATCCCAATAGAATTGAAGAATATGAAGTGACCTACAGCCTGCGCCGGGCGGACAACGGCAAGGAGCTGCGGCAATTTACGCGCTATGTTCAAGTGACGCTGCCCGGTGTGGAGTTCACTGCGCCGGAGCTAGTTGCAGATGGCAATTTAATGGAACGGGACTGGCTGGAGGGCATCGAATATGACGAAAGCCGCTACATCCTGACGTTGCTGACGCCGCCGGACCTCACCAGCGCGCAACCCCAGCGGCTGCGCTACAGTCTGACGCTGCGGCCCCAGTTGGAGCAGGAAGTGAGCCTGGAACCGGAAAATCTGGTACTGTTCAGTCAGGAAGTTTCCCTGGACGGTACGGAGGGGACGCCGGAGCAGGACATGACCGAACCGACATCGCCGGAGCAGGACACGACTGCACCGGAACAACCGGAGCAGGATGTGACGGAACCGACAACACCGGAGCAGGACATGGCCACACCAGAACAACCGGAGCAGGATGTGACGGAACCGACAACGCCGGAACAGGACATGACAGAACCGGAGCAGCCGGAAACCGAGGGCACGCTGGCGGCTATCTTTGGCCGAGAAGTAACCATTCTGGCGGAGCATCTGGTGACCATCGATGCCCCGCCCCTGGTGCTGACTATGGAGGAATTGGCAACCATTGATCTGTTGGAGGGCGTGACCGCCACCGACGAAACCGGTAAGGCCGTGGAAGTGACGGTGAAGGACAGTTCAGAACTGGAGGGAACACCCGCCGATACACTCCAAGGCGATATGCCGTCTATGTCCCCGTCTGGGCTGACAGACGAACCCCAGCCCCCGGCCAACGGCGGTCTGGGTATGGGAGAGATTGACGATACTACATCCCTTGAGCCGGGAACGTATACCATCACTCTGGCGGCAGTCCATCCGCTCACCGGCGAAGAGTTCACCGTCCAGCGGACCGTGACCCTGCTGGCGGAAACCGCCGGGGTCAATGCCAGGGTGATTACCGAAGACACTACCATTGATGTTTCAGCAGACCCCACACCCATTCAGATCAATGGCAATATTACGCTGACGCTGACGGGTACCGGTACGATCAATCCGGCCGATGATACCGGCAATGCCATTGATATTGTGACTGGCCACCTAGTTACCATTGTCCTGGCCGACGGGGCCAATGTGACGCTATATGGCAAAGACGCGACCGCCGGCGGTACAATACGGAAGGTTGGAATCGGGGGCGGCGCAGCTCTTCATGTGCCGAATGGCGTTACTCTGTTTCTCAGGGGAACGGGTATGTTGACCGCCATCGGCGGTAATGCGGCGAAAGGTGGAGACCCTGGTGGACGGTGGTCCGGCGGTGCCGGCGGCGGCGGCGCAGGGGCCGCCATTGGCGGCAATGGCAGTGACGGCGGAGTGGGCGGTTATGATGGACACACCTCTGGGTTTGCCTCTCCATCACCGGAGATACCGGGACATGTCATGGTTTCTCAGCAAACGGTTGTCACAGAGCAGCCGGGTGCTGCGGAAACTTACATTAACCAGTCGCGTCCCAATGGTTCCGCTGCCGGTGGTGGCGGCATGGGAGCGAACCAAAATCAGACGACTGCAACTTCTCTAATTGGTGGCAGTGGTGGATATGCCGGTGTAGGTGGCGGCGGCGGTGGCGGTGGGTCTGCCGGTGGAAGCACTGGTAAGGGCAGTTGGGGCGGTGGCGGCTGGAACGGCGGAGCTGCAACCTATAATTATAGTGGACATGGCGGCAATGGCGGCGCATCAGGGAAATTGACGCTTACTTATCAACAGAATATTGTAGTAACCACTACCGATGGCACTACAGCCCAATATGAAAGCATGGCTGAGGCATTTTGGGATATCCAAGCAGCAGTAGACACTGGGAAATCATGGGATTCTTACATTATCTCATTTGGCAAGCCTGCCAGCGGATATACCATGCAAACGGGAGAGTGGAGCCAAATTTCTGAGATATCCAGACTTCCAGGCGGCAGTACCGTGACGATCCGTGCTACGGCAGCAGGTACAACGGCAGCAGGTACCTTGAAGTTGGCAACCAACACACCGCTGGTTTTGCCGCTTCACAGTCATGCAACTTTTACCATAGAAAACATCAAAATTGCGGCTACTGCAGCTTCGGCCATTGCTGCCAACGGCAGCAATCTCACCATGGGCGAGGGTATCACAGTTACCGGCACTTTGGATGTGGTTGGTGGCGGACTGGCCACTGCCAATCCGGAGGGGGATACCTACACCTTCACCGGGGACACTAACCTCACCATCCGCAGCGGCACCTATCGCTATGTGGCGGCAGGCAGTCGGCCCTATGCGAAAGCGTGGGCCGGGACGGTTGCTACTCAGGGCAGCAACCAACTTACACTGGGCGGCGGTACCGGTACAGTGACTGTAACCAATGTATTGGGGTTGAATCTCATCGGAAATGGCACCAACAATATCACCAATTCCCATATCGGATCCTCTACCGTCACCCTCCACAGCGGCGCCACGGTGACCAGTGCGTATGCAGGCAGCAGAGGAGATACTTATAATGGCTATCATACAGACACACAGACCGGCGGAGCCATCACCATCCAAGTGAATACCGGAGCCGCGATCAAAAAGCTGCTGGGTGGTACCGCCTCCACCAAGGCCAATAGCGGACAGTTGGGGCAGGTGGTGTATCAAATCAATGGGACTGCATCCATCCCCACAGTGCAAGATTTTGACCAATTGATTTTGGAGGATAACGCCCATCTGACGGTGACTACCAAACTCCATTATAATGGTTCCGGAAAAGAGGAAACTGCGGCGGGACAAATCGTATTTGGAAAAGATTCTGTGTTGACGCTTCCGGGGGCGGCTGCTGCCAGTCTGACTGCGGGCAGTCTGAAAACGACGGGCGACGGGGCGGTACTGGAGGTCAAGCGGGGCTATCCGCTCAATCTGGTCAGCGCCACGGACAGTACGGGGGGTAAGCTGACGCTGCGCTTCAACCCCAGTACGACCTCCGCCGTCAGTGGAGACAAAGTACTGTATTTTAGCACGCAGAAAAATCTGGCTGATTCGTCCCACTACCTCAGTGGTTTCCCCGGCGGTCCGGAACTGATGCACGATCAGATAACAGGCTATGTCTATGTGGCCACCAATATTGTCACCCTCCAGACCAACAGCGGTACGGCGGTTTACTATCCCAGCGTGGCTGCTGCCATGGAGAAAATTGAAACCACCAACAATGCCAACAACAACTATACCATCACCATCCGCAGGCAGCACTACACCATGACGGAAGCAGATTTAGCGGCTCTTGACACCTTTAACGGCAAGGCCAAAAGCATCACCTTTACCAGTACGTTTGCCCTCACCGCCAACGACATTCTGGAGTCTGGAGAGACTACGGGTAAGACTGTGACCCGCCATATAATTATCGACGGCGACCTGTCGTTCCGCTCCGACACCACCCTGCAAAACATCTATCTGGAGTACCAGGGCCATGACGGCGGCGCAATCACCACCGGCAGCCACAACATCTACGCCAACGGCCACGCCCTGACCATGGGCACCGGTGTGGACACGGGAGCCGGTAACTATCCCACCCTCTACGGCGGCAGCAAAACAGAAGCCGTCAGCGGTACCACCGTTCTGATCGTGCAGAGCGGCCAGTATCAGGACATCTACGGCGGCGGCGAACAGGCCGGGGCGACCGTGGGTGGAACCAGCGTCCGGTACGAGGAATTTGCGGTGCTGCATGGCTCCCTCTACGGCGGCGGCAAGGCCGGTGATGTGACCGGGAACACCAGCGTCACCGTTGCCGGTGGTACCACCGGCGGCAGCGACGATTCCAAGGTGGTGGCCGGCGGCGAAACCGGCGACGTGAGCGGAATGGCTCAACTAGTCGTCAGCGGCGGCACAGCCTCCAAAACCATGGTGCTGGCCGGTGCGGATAACGGCACGGTAGAGAGTGCTTCCATTGAGATTCTGGAGCCCAACAGCGGCGTGGAACCCAGCGCCCCCAGGGCCCATGTCTATGGCGGAGCATACGGCAGCGGCAGTGTAACGGGCGATGTCCATTTAACCATCACCAACGGCACCTATTACGGCACCATTTCCGGCGGCAATCGGGATGGTACCATGCCCGGCGGCAGCAGCACCATTTCGTTCTCCGGCAGCGATTTGAAAATGATGGAGCTGCTGAACTTCGATACGTTAAACCTGGGCTATGACAGCGCCAAGTGCAATCTTTCCGTCACCGGGAAACTGGACAGCAACACCGCTGCCTCCGGTACCTTCAACCGCACCGGCGCGGTGGTATTCAACAACGGCAGCGTCCTCAACCTGACGGGCAGGAACGTCCACACGGTGGGCAGCATCCGCACCATGACGATGAACGGCGCCAGCCACCTGCACATCACCAAAGCCGATGGTGTCAGCTATCCCCTGTACATCAGCCTGGGCAACACCAGCGAGCCGAATTGTACCATCAATGTGGGCATTCCCGACAGCGAATCGGCTCCGGACCTGTCCCGTCCGGCGGAGGGAGACGATCTGCTGATCTTTGCGGACGAATCCCAGGTGGACTTGTCCCAGTATCTCTGCGGCTTGACCCTGCTGGCCCCCGTACAGAATCCGGATATCCCGGCCATTGTGGAGTTGGGCATTGCCGCCGAGGTGCAGGCAAAACTCACCGGCATCACCCATACCAGTCAGGCGGATACCACCACAGCGGGCAGCAACAAAACCCTGTCCTTCCTCTTTACCAACATCAGCGACACGGGAGCGCCGGGACAGGCCCCCACTTCGGCCTATATCGACCGCACGGCAACGGCGGACAGCAGTTGGATTTCCGGTGGAGCCGTACCCGCCGGAGCGTTGGGTGGAGAATTGACGGCCTTTACACCGGTAAGCGGACAGACCGGCCAGTGGACGGGCCAAATTACGCTGGATGTGGAGGCCCTGGATACCAGCAGCCCCCAGTTCTACTATCTCCATGTCCGGGCCCCCGGCTCCAACCGGACCATCATTCTGGATGTGTATGCCCCGGAGGTCAACAAGGATGTGGCGTCCACCACCAATGGACAGGGCGATTATACCTTTACCATCCAGATTCAGGACAAGGCCCCGGCGGGAACCACATCCAACTCGGACAACGAGGACGCACCGGTCTATGAAAACGCCGGTCTTTACCAGGTGGGCTGGTCGCTGACGGCACACGATCCCAATGCGCTGACGAAGCCCATGACCATAGAGGGCGTTCAGACCATCTCCGATGATGATGTGTGGCTGCCCTACGACTGGAGCTTCGAGGTCACGGCGGAACAACTGGCCGGCGCCAATACCGTGGGCGATACCAAGGTGCTCTACCTCTACCTCAAGGACACCCTGGGCAATACCCGCATGATCACCGTGCCTATGAACGAGCACCAGGTGGATGTATCCATCCCAACCCGTGTGGGCATTGTGGCTATGAAAGGCGTGGAGGCGCCCAAGGTCAGCGCGCCCCAGTGCGCCCTCATCAACTACGGCACTCAAACGCTCAATGCCAGTGTGACCCAGGTACGCTTTACCGCCCAGGACAACGAATTGACCCTGGTGGAACGGTCCGGCAGCCCCAACAGCGCGTACGCTTCCAATGAGATCGATCTGCGGATCAAGCCTCTGGCCGGCGAGCAGGGTTACGCCTATTCCCTGGCCAACCTGACTTCTGACGGGGCAGCGCCATTGAAGATGGGGCAGATGGGACCATACTCCGCCGATGGAACGGGGAACCAGATCGGCTTTACCTTTGACGCCCTCTACAATCCCCAGACCATTATGGAGACCACCAAATGGAGTATGTTCTATTTGAGTTACCAGTTTGAAGCAGTAAGCGATTCCATTCCCTGATGAGGCACACGCGAGGTGTTATCCATGAAAAAAAGACATTCCGTTCTCTTGCTTCTGCTGCTGGCGGTGCTGGTGGCGGGAGGGATAGCGGTGTTCTGGGTTCGTGCCTCTCCGTCCATGGACCCGGATGCCCAGCCGAAAACCACCCAGAACAGGACGCCGGAGGAATGGAGCCAATATTTGCAGGAGCAGGCGGATCAGTCCCAGCTCCGCTTTAAGGTGAATACCGCCATCACCGTGGAACCGGACGGAAGCGCCGACCTGCTGCTGGAAAATGCCGCGGAAAACGGGACGGATTTGCAGGCGGTGCTGACCCTGTCCGACGGCGCCATCCTCTATCAGAGCGAGGTTCTCCCGCCAGGGGGACAGGACCTGCTGGTGGAATTGACAGATCTACCGGCCCAGGGCTCCCACACCGGCACGGTGACCATTCAGGCGCTGGATCGAACGACCGGCGCGGTCACCGGCCAGGCGGAAATGGAAGTTACCATCCAGGTGAAGGGGGTGGGGCCTTGAGAGAAACCCTTCCATTTCTGCGGTTTTCCCGTTAACAAATCTGACAAACAAAACAAAATTTTTACATCCAGGAGGAAATACAGATGACCTACAAGAAGAAACTGCTCAGCGCTGTTTTGGCTGCCACGACCGTCATGGGACTGGCCGTCCCCGCCATGGCCGCCGACCCCACTGCAAATGAAATCGAGGCCAACGCCGATACCACCATTGCCATTTTCAACACCACCGTGGACCCCACCAACGTGTCCTTTGAGGTGCCCCTCTATGTGACCCTGGCCGCGGTCACCAATAAGCCCGATGTGGTCGTGCCCGACAACTACGGCATTACAAACACTTCAAACGGCGGGGATGTGCCCAATGGTATCGGCGTCACCGCCATGTCGTTCAGCAAATTGACGGGTAGTACGTTCAACACCACCCAGGACAGCACGGTCGCTTCGTTGACGGACATCCGGCTGAGCATTGGCAATGTGCTGATGCCCGTGATGAATGCGCCCGGCACCAAAGCGGTGGACTTCACCAAAAAGGATAATACAGGGGGCGAAGTCGCCTTCATCACCAGAAACAAACCCACTAAAATTGATGCCGGCAAAACGCTGGAACTGCCCATCAAGGGCCTGGTGCAAAATGCGGCTCGCTCGGATGAGAATGCTGTGGCCCAGTTCAAAGTGACCTATGTTATTTCGGCGCTGAATGCAGCGGGTGACCCCATCGGCGCGATCTATGCCGGTAACGACAGTGAGGCTGCCGGTCTGGGCAAGTGGAACGATATGACTGCAACTTGGGAATAAGCTGAAAAGACAGGCTGCATACAATCTGTGACAGATGTGGCGGCGGGGCAAGGCTGCCCCGCCGCCTGAGAGGAGGGAATGGATATGCTGCACCGGAGAAGCGCCTGCCTGGGCATACTGCTGCCGGCTGTGCTGATGAGCTGTCTGTCCGGGATCGCACACGCGGCCGTTGGCGGCGGCGATCTGGCCTTCCCGGAAAATACCCAACCGGGCCAGACGGCTGTGGGCGTCCAGGTGACCGGCGCCAATGTTGACGTTTTGAGCTACGAGGTGCCGCTCTATGTGACGCTGGCGGTGGTGGATCATGGCGGGCAAACCGAGGTGATTTGCCCCGATGCGGACGCCTATTATATTGAAAATACCTCGCCCACCCGGCCCGACGGACAGGAAACCGCCGTGGCTGTGACGGAGGTGACGGTGTCTACGGTGCCCGGCGGCACCTGGGATCTGGTGGAGGGTACGCCGGATGCGGCCGGGGAACTGGCGCTGACCATTGGAGGACTGGCGCTGCCGGCTGTGGAAGCCGGTACGGGAACCTCCTTCACAGTGGAAATTGCCCAGTCCGCGGACTCGGTATTTTATGCGGACACGGCGTATGTAGAGCTGACGGGAAGCAACCGGCAGTTGTCGCTGCCCATTGCAGGCGAGGCTGTGGCGCTGGACGCCGAAAGCAAGCCGGCGGCCCAATTCAAGCTGCGCTACACCGTGAGTTTGCTGGATGCCGATGGCGATCCCATTGGCGTTTTTGTGGAGAATCCCACACGCACCCAACCGTAACGCCCCAACCGGCCTTCGCCGGTTCTGGGCAGGGGGTACCCGCAGCCCCCCGCCCAGAACCGATGAATGGCAAGAGAACGACAAGGAGGATATCACCATATGGAACGCAGTGCGCTGGAGGAACTGGAACAGTCGCTGAAAACGAAAAAAAAGAAACGCAAACGGTCGCTGCTGCTGTTGCTGCTGCTGTTGCTGCTCATTGCAGGCGGCATTGTGGCATGGCGGTTCTGGCCCCAGCCAAAGAGCCAGTATGAGCTGGATGCCGACGCGCTGGCAGGTTTTCTCTCTACCCATACCCAGGAGGAAATTGAGGAAGAACTGAACCGCATCATTGACAAGGGCCGGTTCAATATTTCCATCAACCCCACCGTTACCGTACAACCGGACGGCATGGCCAATTTTATGATTGAAAACGTGCCGGCCAATCACTACTGGATGCAGGTGACAATCTATTACCAGGACACCGACGGAACAGAACGGGAGCTGTACCGTTCCGGCATGATCCAACAGGGATATTTTATTGAGGACGCGGAAATCACAGGGGATATGCCGTCTCCCGGTACATACAATGCCCGTGCCGTATTCCGTGCCGTACAGCCGGAAAGCGATGAGGAGATCGGCCAGAGCGTGGCCACCATGGTCGTTCAGGTGCTGGAGTAAGGAGACGGTCATGACAGAATTGGAAAAACAACAGTTGGAGCAGCTCACCCCCAAACGGCGTCGGAAGTGGCCCATCATTGTAGTGACGGTCATCGTCATTGTGGTGGTGGTTCTTTTGCTGCTGCTGCGTTCCTGCACGCCGCAGCAGGAGCAAATGACGTTGGAACGGGAACTGGCGGCGGAGCTGGGTTTGCTGCCCGGCATGACCGAGGCGGAGATCCAGGACCGGCTCAACCGTACCGTCGCGGACTCTATGATGAATGTCTCCATCAATCCGACTCCGGTGTTCCCCAGCGGCACGGAGGCGGGAAACCTGCGCATTGAAAATATCCCAGGCAACAGTTGTTCCTTTACGGTGACGTTGGTGCGCAGCGATACCGGGGAAACGATTTTGACCACAGGCGTCATCGATCCGGGGTATTTTGTGGAAAACATGGCGCTGGATACGCCGCTGCCCAAGGGGGAATATGCCTGTGTGGCCGTATTTACCGCCTATGATACAGAGACGCTGGAGGAACTGGGCCAGGCGGGAACAACGCTGCTGCTCACGGTAGCGAGTTGAGCGGTGACAGCAGATCAGAAAGGGGTGGAACGATATGCACAAACGCTGGGCCGCGCTGTGTCTGCTGCTGCTGACGCTGTGGACGCTGCTGCCGAAGGCGCAGGCTGCCGGCAGCGCGGATGGAATGTTGTCCAATCTGACCGGCAGCAGTACCATCGGCATCGAGACCATTGGCCCGACTCCGCCGTCGGACTGGTATTACTTTACCGTCACGGTGCGGGATGAGGGCGGAAACCCGCTGGCCGGTGTGGTGATTCGGCTGTATCCGGTGCTGTCGGACGGCTCCCTGGGAGCGGCCATTACCGGCATGGATGGCCAGTATATGACAGACAGTAACGGGCAACAGAAATTCCAGCTGCCGCCGCCGGGCGGCGTGTATCAGATTCAGACCGAACATACGGGATATCAGCATTATACCAGCGTGCAATTTCAGGTTTCCTCCGACGGCGCTGTGGTCGTGACCTTGAAAAAGCAGCAAGCCGCGCCGGAGGAGCAGGTATTTACAGTCTCCTATGAGGCTGGGAGCGGCGGCAGCTTATCGGGCGGCGCAGCCAGTGAGCAGGTCGCCAATGGCAAAACGCCCAGCCATGTGCCCACCCCCGTGCCGGCTTCTGGATACCGGTTTCTCTACTGGATGGACCAGGATAACTGGATCGTACAAAACCCGTCCAAGCTGCGGATTACCCAGGACACCAGGCTGAGAGCCTGTTTTGAAAAAGAGCAATCGACAGAGCAGCAGAGTTATACGGTGTACTACCGGGCCAGAACCGGCGGCTCCCTGATCGGGCGCTCCAGCGAGACGGTGGCACGGGGAAGCAGTCCCAAGTATGTGCCGAGCATTCAGGCCGACAGCGGCTGGAAGTTTATTGGATGGGAGAATCAGTATGGCAAGATCGTAACGGACCCATCCAGACTGTCTGTTGTGGAAACCACCTGGCTGTATGCCTGCTTTGAACAGATCAACCGCACCTATACGGTTTATTACCGGGCCGATACCGGCGGCAGGCTGGTGGGCGTGAGTCAGGAAACGGTGGCGGAAGGGTCCAGCCCGAAATCGGTGCCCACACCGGTGGCCCTGGCTGGGTATGAATTTTCCGGCTGGGTGGATCAATACGGCAATCCTGTGGTGGCGCCCGGCTGGCTGGCCATTCGAGCGGATACCTGGCTGTTTGCCAAATTTACACCCATTCTCAAGCCGGAGCAGGAAACCCATACGGTCTATTACTGGGCAGAAACCGGCGGCAGGCTGGTGGGCGGCTGGGACAGCGAAGTGGTGGCCCATGGGCAATCCCCCCAGCATGTTCCCACGCCGTCGGCCCTGGACGGCTACCGGTTTGAGGGGTGGATGGATCAACGGGGCAACTGGGTCAAGAATCCATCCGCACTGGCCATCACAGAGGATACCTGGCTGCGGGCCTGTTTTGCGGAGGAAGTCGTCTTGAATCCAGAGGATGACGAGGAAGTGCAGCCGCCCACACCGTCTGAGCCGCCAGATTCCAACAGCACAACAGGTTCCACAGGCTCCCACAATTCCACAGGATCGGGCCAATCCTCACGGCCGTCTTCCAATGGTGGGGGGACTGTCGCAGACAGCCAGGCAGAAAACCAGAATGTGTTGGAGCTGGAGCCGGATATGGAACTCCCGCAACAGGAACAGGAAGAAGTGTTTGACGTGCCGGTACAGCAGGAGTCCATACCCGAGGCAGAAACCCTGCCGCCGGTATCGGATGTCACGCGGCAGACGCAGTGCCATCTCCATTGGTATATCCTGTTTTGCATTGGTTTGAGCACGGCGGGGGTCCTGGGGCGGTTGTGGTATCTGCATACGGCAAAGCGTGAAGAACCATATGAGACGATGGAATTGCAACAGACGGGAGTACAGGAATGAAAACAGAGAGAAAACAACGTCTTGCCTGGACAGTGGAAGCGCTGGGGCTGCTGGTGTGTATTGGATTGGGCATTTTTTTCCTTCTGCGCCGCCAATGTCAGCTGGATTTGATTCTGGTTCTGGCATGGGGCGCTCTGTTGCTGCTGCTGCTCCCCATGCTCATCAGTGCAGAAAGAAATACGGCCCAGAGAGAAGAAAAAACGGCGAATAGGAGGCAATAGACATGGAGCGCTCATTGGCGGATCTGAAAAGTACAGCATTTGGCGGCTTTGACAAAGAGAGCGTGCTTCGCTATCTGCGGGAGGTGGCGGTGGAACATGACGAAGAAACCGACAGCTTGCAGAAGCAGATCCGGGAACTGCAAAAAGAACTGGAGGCGCTGCGCCAGACAACGGAGCAGCAGGAGGATGGACGAACAAAACTGGATCAGGTGAGCCGGATTGCCGACGCCATTCAGAACCAAAGCAAAACGCTGGAGCGGCTCCTGTCTGAAAATCAACGGCTGCAAACGGAGGTAGACCAGTACCGCGCCCAGGAGAAACGCATCCAGGAGCAGGAAAGATCGGTGCAGGAAGAGGTGGAAGCCATGCGGGCGCAGGCAAGGGATGACTGCGCCCGGCTGAAGCGAAATGCCGCACTGGAGGCCCAGGAACTGGTTCGGTCCATGGAGGGGAAAATCGCCAGCATGGCGGAGTTGTCCCAGGAATTTTCCGCCCTATGCCGCAAGGGAGAGCAGCTGATTCAGCGGTATGGCGGCTGAGACGGTCCAGACGCTGGACCGAGCCTTACGGCAAGTCCGGCGGCGCCGGATCTGGCGGCAGCGTCTGATCCGGTTTGGATGCCTTTTGGTGGTTTTTGCAGCGGCTATGGCGCTGTTTCAATGCTGCCTGGGAGTCCGAATGGTGGATGGCGATTCCATGGAGCCGGCGCTGCACCATGGAGATGTGCTGTTTTTTGCCAATTTTGGATATGAACCGCACTATGGCGACGTGGTTTTGCTGGAGACAGGGGAGGGGCGACTGGCCGTGAAGCGTGTGGTCGGGCTTGCCGGGGACAAGATAGAAGTCACTCCGGATGGACGCCTGACGCGCAATGGACAAGCCGTTGCAGAACCATATGCCGACTATGCCGTCCAGGATAACGGCGCGTGGATTTCCTTTCCCTATGTAGTGCCGGCGGGAACCGTGTTCTGCATGGGGGATCATCGGGCGGTATCGCTGGACAGCCGGATTTGGGGCGGTGTGCCGCGGGAGAGCTTGCGGGGAAAGGTGCTGGCTTCTGTGCGGTTCAGCGGTTCTGCTGAGGGGTTACCATGTAGTTAGACAGAGGAGATGGCCAAAATGGAACAAGAGAAGTTTAAAAATTTGGAAGAGTTTTTTGGAAGAAAAAAACTGGAGTTACCGGAGTTGAAACGGACACTGTTTGGCGGATACCGGCCCAGCAGCGTGCAGCAGTATGTGGAACAGCTGGAAGAACAGACCAGACAGCAGATGCTGGAGTTTGAGAAACAACACGAACTGGACATACAGGCCTTGCGGGAACGCTGTGAGGAACTGGAGCAGCAAACCCAGGAGTACGGCGTCTGCCTGGACCAAATTTCCCAGTCGCTTACCTCGTTGAGCCAGTCGTTTTTGCAGCTTCTGGAGCAGCAGACCCAACGGGATCAGCTGCTGCGAACGTACCAGCGGCAGATTGGCGGATTGGAGGAGGAACCTCTGCCAGCGTCCCGGACAGGGCGGCGGATGGAGGAAGCAGTTCCGACAGATGCCTGCGCCATTACCCCGCTGTTTCAAGAGAAGCGGTTTGGCATGACTGGTCCATGGAACTGGAAAGAGCGGAAACTGGAGCAGGATTCCCGCCCAAAACATTCCAATGACAGCGAAGATAGTATCAGGAATAATCCGGGTCCGGACCGGCCAACGGGATTCGCGGGAGGCTGATGCCATGGAACTGCTGGAATATATGGTGGCCCAAGCCGGGTGCGGATATCTGTCTGCCCTGCGGTTTCTGCCTGTGAGGCAACGTCGGTTTTGTTTTTTGAAGAAAGTAAAACTTGATGCGTTTCCGAAAGAAGAATGGATTGAGGCTGCCAGATATATATGCCAGCAGAAGGTAAACACGGCAGCGGAGGCCAAAACGATTTTAATGCAGCGGTAACATGCTGAAAAGAATGGACTTGAGAGGGGTGAACCGATGGAGCAGAAGGCGGTCAATATCCTATTTTATCGGCCCGACCGGGCATTGCTGGAAACCATGCTTTCCAGGGCGGGGGACCGCATGGTGGCCGTGGTGATCCGTTTAGCGTGGCAATTAGGTCTGCGGAGACAGGAAATCCATCAATTAACATGGGAGCAAATCGATTTGGAGGCACCAGTGGTACGGCTGCCGGATCGGGAAATCCCCATTCCAACAGAACTGCAATCGTATCTGGAAAGAATTCAAACCAAACGTCATAAGACAAGGACGGGGGCGGTCGTCCTGACGGACAGGGACGGCCTGTTACCAATAGAGAATCATCTGTCCTATGTAGTGCGGCAATGGATGAACAGCATCGGCCAGCAGCAGGTGCGTTTGTTGGATCTGCGCTATGATTTTATGGAGCAGCAACTGCAAAAACATGATTTGCGTTATGTGTGTCGTGTGGCAGGGATTACAAAATACAGGTTACAACTGCTGTTTTCTGAAATGGTAAATCAATCTGCGAATTAGTTTTGGATGCAGATTCTGTCAACAAGACACATTTTGGAATGGTTATAAAACAATTTTGTTTTTGCAGGGGGTAATTTAGATGGGCAAAAGTATAAAAAAATCAGTGCTGATTAGGATTACAGCATCTATATGCTCAACCCTATTGTGCTGTGTGGTTGTTAATGTGGGAATGACGCAAATAAAAAAAGTTGATTTGGAAAATCAGACGTCAATGGCTTTATTACAAGACATACAGCTTGCGGAAATCGCACATTATAAGTGGTGTAACGGCCTGAGTCAAACCATATATGCGGACAAAGCGTTTACAGGCAGCTCAGATCCAACTACCTGTTCGCTTGGTCAATGGATATATAGTAGTGATAACTTAACAGATGAGACAATCCTATCTCTCAAGAATGAAATAGAGCCGATACATAAAAAACTTCATGAAGATGCGGAAGAAACAATTCGTCTTCTTGCAACAGATCCTGAGCAGGCCAAGCAGTTTTATGAGCAGACTGTTCAAACAACGGTTGAAAACCTGATTGCTAAACTTGACCAAATTATTGAAAAAAGTGAGGGAAACGCAGATGCAAGCGAACAGAAAATGAATAATGTTATAAGTATAGTTTCTGTTTTAGCGACTATCTTCTTTGTATTATCCATTATCTGCTTGATTCTGCTAATCGCTTATGTGATTAAGAATATTATCCTGCCCATTTTAAAGTTAACAGAGGAAAGCAAGCCCATAGCAGATGGTGATTTGAATATTCGTTTTAGCCATCAATCACAGGATGAAATAGGTTGTTTAGTTAACACACTAACAAATTCTATGAGGTTGATTCAAAGCTATATTGCGGATATTACGAGGGTTACGGATGAACTTGCATCCGGTAATCTCGATGTTAAAACATCGGAACATTATGTTGGCGATTTTAATGAAATAGAACATTCAGTCGATAAATTAACAAAATCGCTGTCCTATGCGCTTTCGCAGATTGCTCTTACAAGCGCTAACGTTTCGGATGATGCAGAGCAAATGTCCAACAGTGCGCAAATGCTTGCGCAAGGCGCTGCAACCCAGTCGGAAGCAGTGGAAGAGCTTCGCTTGACACTGGATAGAATGGCAGCAGATGCAAAGGAAAACGCTAAAATGGCCATTTCAGCGCAATGTGATACACAGAAAACAGGTGAGCAGATAGAAAAAAGTGATAAAGATATGGAAGAAATGGTTGCCGCAATGAATGATATCAGTACTGCGGCGAATCGGATCGGTGATATTATTCAAACCATTGAAACCATAGCATTCCAAACGAATATCCTGGCACTGAATGCAGCTGTCGAAGCAGCGAGAGCAGGTATGGCCGGTAAGGGGTTTGCAGTTGTTGCAAGTGAGGTTAGAAACCTTGCATCTCAGTCTGACCATGCAGCTAAGGCAACCAAGGAGCTGATTGAAAACTCTATTGCAGCAGTAAAGCGTGGCAACGTGATCGTTTCGAATGTATCGGATGTACTTAAAAAAACGTTGGAATTTTCCAACAAGTCTGCGGAAGGAATGAATCAAATTACAAAGGCCGTCCAAGGTGAATCAAAGGTTATTGAACGAACTGCGGAACGTATCAATCAGATCGCTGAGGTTGTACACACAAATTCAGCGACAAGTCAGGAAACTGCAGCGGTTAGTGAGCAAATGTTTGCACATTCTCAACAATTACAAAATCATACAGCAGCATTTCATCTTCGCAAAGATATAACAAAATAATAAAATTCAAAGCAGGCTGTCAGTAGAGATAGTGTATCTGTCAAGCAAATGTAGGTACGCAAAAAAATAATTTACAGGAAGCCAAGTCCGATCTTGTACGGAACTGGGCTTTTATAGCCCAAGACTGCTTTCGGATGGCGTTGATTGTGGTATAAGATACGTATTGATCAAGAGGATAGATGTGTCAAGAGTTTTACGCGTTTTTGCTTACTATGAGAGGAAGAAAGTCTACCAGAAAAGGAGGCTCCGCCGACCTCAAGAACTTCCTGTTTACCCTGAGGGTCACAGTTGAATGCAAAGTAAAATGACCAGAACATCCCGGCTCCGAGAATTATGGAATCATCTCAGAGCCGGGATGTTTCTATTGCTGTTAGATTTATGCTTGCTTTATCGTATTAAAAGTTGTTACCCCGGTTGATAAGGGATAAGACCAACGATAGCTCCAGATTGCATAAACGGTTCTTGCGGGGCAGAAATGCTTCTGCCCCGTTGGCTTCATATATTTTTATGTAGAACTCAAAAATATATACGCAGATAGATACGTTATTTACTCTGAGAACAATAAGGAACTCGTTGCAGAACAGTTTCATTCTGCAACGGGCCTTTTTTCGTTTCTGCCATGAATATGGCGGCAAGAGAGGCCGGGAGATGCAGCAAGCATCTTCTGGCCTTTTTGCCCGGTATCGGGAGGAATGGTATGCGCTGGGAGGCGTACATTGCCCGGTATCCCTGACTCCAAGAGTTTGATTTACCCATCAAAATCTTGAAGTTATGGAGGTTTGCCATATGGCAGAGAACAGACAGTACCGAATTTATGTACAGGGGATATTGGTAGAAGTCAGCAAAGAAGTTTACCAGGCTTACTACAGCATAGAACGCCATACCCGCACGTTGGACGAAAAAGATACAAGGAATGGAAGAGTATTATATAGCGACCTTGACACTGAGGAAATGCTTGGGGAGGAGATGATTCACGACCTGTGCGCCAAACATGTTGAGGATGTTGCCATTCATAATATTTTGTGCCAGAAACTATTTCAGTGCTTTGGTATGCTTTGCGCATCTGAGATGGATCTGATTTGGGCGCTGTATTTTGAGGGACTGACGGAACGGGAATACGCGAAGCAGATTGGTATTTCCCAAAAGGGTGTTAACAAGCGCCGGCAAAAGGTATTGAAAAAAATGCGGGCCATGATGGACATAAAATAAAATTTCTGGTTCTCAAGCCCTTTACGAACTCGGCTTAATAGTGAGGGGAGACGATTACAGCTCCTTCGTGTTCCTTGAAAAGTGAATATCCGATTACCTGATTACATTCCTGATGGGGCCCTTGAACGGGGCAAGCGACACTGGAGGATGCGCCAAGACCACCTGTGGATGGACAAGCCAGAAGCATAGCTGTTTTGCCAGTGCTGTCCGACTGGAGCCATTCATCAATGACGGCCAATAAGGTGCCCAGCGGGTCCATCCGTCCACAAAACAGCCTGTGGCAGGCTGTATCGCCATGACGCCATCAGGGACAATGATACTTCTGTCCAGTCCCAGTGCCCCATTTGGGGGATCACGCGAGGAGGGCAGCCGGGAGAGATCCTCGCGGGGGTGAGAGTCCCATGAAGCGGTTGAGCCAGCTGCTGGTTAGGTAATCGCCCAAACATCCGGGGGAGTAGTGTCGAATACGGGTGTACCATTTACATTCACAGATTTACTATCAGAAGCAATGGGGGTCACCTGTCATGTAGTTGCGCTAGCAAGAGCTTCCACAATCAGGTTGGGTGGCCCCTATTTTTGTGATAGTAAAGTTGGATTCCGGAGGAGGCGGTCAGATACTCTGGCCGTATTTTTCGGTACACTGTGCAGGAGGTGGCCTATGAGTAATCTGGACTATTGCGGAATTGTCATTTTGCTGCGCCAACTGGTGAAAGCAGGAAAGTTTAGTAAGAGAGAAGCAACTGAAATTGCGGCACATATCGCCTATAAAACAGGAGTAGATATCATTTTTCCACTCTGATTTTCATTACATATGGTGAATAGCTATGTGGCGCGAAGTGTGGTACTGTTTGTGATGCTCTGGGAGGTGTGTAAACATGGCAGAAAAACAAATGACAAACGGCAACACGGCGCTGCAGGAAAAACAATACCGCATCATTACCATTGAGGCTGCTAAAAAGTCGGAGAAGATCAAATTAAGGGTGGCAGCCTATATCCGGGTCAGCTCCGACTCAGAGGACCAACAGAACTCCTTTGTAGCCCAGAACCGGTACTATACCGACCTGATTGCTGGCAAGGAAAATTGGAGCTTGGTGGATATATATGCAGATGAGGGCATCACGGGCACCTCAGCGGAAAAACGGCCTGACTTCCAGCGGCTCCTGACGGACTGCCGACACGGACTCATCGACCGGGTGCTGGTCAAATCCATCTCCCGCTTTGCCCGAAACACCAAGGAATGCCTGGAAGTTATTCGAGAGTTGAAGGCCCTGGGTATCGGTGTCTGCTTTGAAAAAGAAAATATTGATACCTGTAAAATCTCAGGGGAAATGTTGACTGCCGTATTTGCTTCTCTGGCACAGGAAGAAAGCCAATCTATTTCCAGCAATATACGCTGGAGCATTCAGAAGCGTATGCAGAACGGCACATTTGTTCCCACCACAATGGCTTTCGGCTATGCCAGGGAGAATGACCAAATTGTGATCCATTCAGAGCAAGCAATCTTTGTCTGCCAAATCTTCAACAGGTATATTTCTGGTGAAAGTACCAGAGAGATTGCATCATGGCTCAATGGGCAAAAAGAATCCTGCCCGGTGCTGGCGGAAAGGGTATGGACCTATAAAGCGGTTGCACGGATCCTCAAGAATGAAAAATACATTGGCGATTCTCTGTGGCAAAAGACATATCGGACGGACACCCTCCCCAGAAAAGAGCGCCCCAATAAAGGGGAACGAGATCGATATTATGCCGAAAACACACATCCTGCCATTATCGAAAAATGGGTGTACCAAAAGGCACAGCAGTTGTTGCAGGAACGATCTGTGCAGCCCTCTGAGCATTACACCGTGTCTGCATTTCAAAGCAAGGTGATATGCAGCAATTGTGGCGGATATCTCAGACGCAAAATGGTAAACACACGCCAATACAGAGTGTGCCGGGGACATGAGCAAAACCGCAAGATCTGCGCCATTGCGCCGATTCCGGAAACACAGTTGGAGAGAGCATTTTGCAGGCTCTACTATAATCTGAAAACCAACAGCGAACAGATTCTGGGACATATGATGAGTGCGCTCAGGACCATTCATAATCGTCGGATGCTCTGGAGTCAGGACGTCGTTGAACTCAACAAACAAATATCCGAACTTTCCGGTCAAAATCAGATGCTGGTCACGCTGAAACGGCGGGACCTCATTGATCCTGACATTTTTATATCTCAGAGCAATGAGCTGGCCGAACAGCTCCGAGAATTAAAGTTGCAAAAGGAACGCCTTCTGGCCGCCGATGGCGATGACACCATCTCCCAGACCCAGGAACTCCTAGAGATCCTGGAGGTCGGAACAGACTTCCTGGAAGACTTCGACGCAGAGCTGTTTGGGGAACTCGTTGACAAAATCATCGTGGAAAGCAACGAGCGAATTCGATTCCGCCTCAAAAACGGGCTGGAGCTGGAGGAAACCATAGAAAGGACGAGACGGTAATGGGCAACCGAAAACAGCCCTTCGGCTACCAAATGGTGATGGGTGAGATCGTCTCGCATCCGGCGGAAGCAGAGCTGGTGCAGCATATTTTCTGGCAGTACCGTTCCGGCGCCACATTCAGCACTCTGACCGCAGAATTACGTGACCAGCCGATCCCCTACGACGAGGGAAAACTGTGGAACAAAAACATGGTCGCCCGGATTCTGGAGGATCGGCGCTATACTGGTGCAGGAGGCTACCCGGCGATCATTCAGGCGAATGATCTGGAGCAGGTGCAAAGAAAACGCGGCGCAAAAAAAGCCACGGTACAGCAGACAGCGGCCCAAAAGATACTGCGCCAGCTCAGCGGCCAGACCGTCACAAAACAGATGGAACGTCAGGTGCTGGAGCTGCTCAACAAACTGATTCGTGCACCGGAGCAGATCCGACTGCCGGAACCAACATACACAAGTCAGGTTGCAGAGTGGGAATTACAACGGGAATTGGACGAGGTAATGCATTGCCAGCCGGTTAATGAGGAGGAGGCTAGAAGACTGATCCGGACGATTGCCGCAGCTCGTTACAACGCCATCGGCCCTAGTCAGTACGAAACCATCCGACTGCGCCGAGTGCTTAGCAGATACCAACGTATGGAAGAACTGAATGCGGAATTGCTGCAAAGCGTGGTAGCAGCTATCGAATGCCATGGTGATGGCACACTGGATATTCGGTTGAAAAATAATCAGATAATCGGAAGGAGTACAGCAGTATGAGAGAAAGTCTGCCCAAAGTTATCACCATTCCTGCAAAACCACGAACAACAGAGCAGCAGTCTATTCAACGACAGCTCCGCGTTGCAGCATATTGCCGAGTTTCCACTGATGACGAGGAGCAGCTTACCAGCTACGAAGCTCAGAAGAACTATTACACCGATAAGATTATGACCAACCAGGACTGGACCATGGCTGGAATCTTTGCGGATGAAGGCATCACAGGAACATCGGCTCGGAAAAGGCCGGAATTTCTGAAAATGATCCGAATGTGTAGACAGAAAAAGATTGACATTGTTCTGACCAAGTCCATCTCCCGATTTGCTAGAAACACCGTAGATTGCTTGCACTACATACGTGCGCTGCGAGAACTGGGTGTCGCGGTGATCTTCGAAAAAGAGAACATCAATACGCTGGAAGCAGACAGTGAAATCCTCATTACCATGCTGGGGGCTTTCGCGCAGGCGGAGAGCGAAAGCATCAGCGCCAATGTCCGCTGGGGCAAACGGCAGGCCATGAGAGCGGGCAGGGCTATCATTCAATATGATCGGCTGTATGCCTACAAAAAGGGAAAGGATGGGAAGCCAGAGATAATCGAGGAACAAGCAGTAGTGGTGCGATCCATATATGATCAATATCTGGCGGGGGCCAGCTTTCGAATGATACAGGAGCGACTGGAGGCAGAACAGATTCCGAACGTCACTGGGAGCTTACACTGGACCATTTCGGCTATCCGGGGTATTCTAACTAACGAAAAATATTGCGGAGATGTTCTGCTACAGAAAACCTATGTCAGCGACTGCATCAACCGCAAGGTCATCCGCAATACAGGGCAACTGCCTATGTATCTTGTGCAGAATCACCATGAGGGGATTGTGGAACGTAAGACTTTCGATGCAGCACAGGCGGAACTGGCCAGACGCAACGCTGGGAAAAGTCCATCCAAAAAGAACGCGCCAACCGGAAGGGCATCCTACGCCAGCAAATATGCGCTCTCAGAACGGCTGGTCTGCGGTGAATGCGGAACGCTCTACCGCCGGTGTACGTGGTCCAAACGGGGAAAAAGGCGCGTGGTGTGGCGCTGTGTCAGCCGCCTGGACTATGGGACAAAATACTGCCACAACTCGCCTACGCTGGATGAGGAGATACTACAGCGGTCGATCCTTACCGCTATTAACTCTGTTATGAGTCAAAAGGACAAGCTGATCCAACAGATTACCTCGGCAATGGAAATGGAATTGATACCAGTACCCGGTAAAAGCATGAGTTTAGCAGATATTGAACAGAGGTTACGTGAACTGAATGACCAGACGCGGAATTTGGTGGCGGAAGTCGCCCGAACAGAGAATACCGCTGCATACACAGAACAGTTAAAAGCAATTATGAATGAGGCGGCCACCCTGAAAGAGCAACGTGCCCATATTTTGGAATATCAAAAAACCAATGCTCAGGCTGTACAGCGTATAGAGGATGCAGCGACTGCGATGGAACAGGCATCCTGCCATATCTACCAGTGGGACGAAACCCTAATCCGACAACTTGTGGATACTGTTAGAGTTCATTCGGCTGATAAAATCACAGTATACCTCCGGGGTGGTGTTCAGATCGACCAGAATATGATAGATCCAAAACAGAATCATTCATGACGGAGATGCACAGCTCTGTTAGCATATGGTGCAGACAATTTAGCAATCCAAAGAGCAGCACAAGAAAAGTCCTGTGCTGCTCTTTAGATTGGTTGACAATAAGCAACAAAGAACCGGGTGTGGAGTTGCCTCCATCCCCAGTTCTTTTTACTTTGTGTGGTATGATTTTGCGACCTGTAAAATAACGGCACGCTGCTCCGGCGTCAGAGGACCCCATGCGTCCAGGAGTTCTTTTAGCTCCGGAGTCACTTCTACCATATCCGAGTCATTGTCTGCAAAAAATTGCGATAATGTAATGCCAAATGCATCACAGACAGCCTTTAGCGTTGCAATCGTTGGAACCGTATTTCTGCGGTAGATGTTTGAAATTGTAGACTCATTCAGTCCGGCCTTTTGTGCAAGGCGATATTCGCTCCAGCCGCGTTCATTCAATAGGGTTCGCAGCTTTTCCAGAACATCCATTTTATCGACCACCTTTTCCATACCAGTCTACCCGACAATTAGGGCATACGATACCTTTAACTTGTCGGGTAAATACCGTTATGTTAAACTGTATTTACCCGACAACTAAGAGTATAAAGGTGGTAGTAAAATGGTTGGATTGGAAGCAAAGAAACGCTTGAAAAGGTGCTGTTTCACGGGCCATAGGCCGGAGAAGCTGGGAATACCTGAAGAAATGATTCGAGAAAAACTAGATGGTGCAATTGACCTGGCAATTAGTCAAGGCATTGAAACATTTATTTGCGGCATGGCCCGTGGCGTTGACCTTTGGGCAGGAACAACGGTACTCCAGAAGAAAAGGCATCATCCTGAAATAAGGCTGATTTGTGCAACGCCGTTCATAGGTTTTGAAAAACGATGGAGTTTGCAATGGAGAGATTTATATGCGTTGGTTGCGTCCCAGGCAGACTACAAGGTTGCAATCAGCCGAAGATATGACCGGGGATGTTTTCAACGGCGAAATGAATGGATGGTATCTCATGCGGCGATGGTCATAGCCGCATATAATGGGAAGCCCGGAGGGACCCGGAATACCATCCTATATGCTAGACAATGCGGCATTTTAATCTATAATATGTTGGATTTCCCTTTGGAAAACGAGCTGTTCCACGTTCAGACAGATTTTGCGGAAGAGGAGGAGACATGAATATTCGGAAAAATATCGATTACAGCTCCATGTTTGAAGCCATGGATGCAGTCGTAACTGCGAATATTTCGCAGATGGAACTGTATCGAGAGTTGGGTCGCTTGATCTGCGCCCGTCCGGAAAAAGGCGCGGCTGTCGCAGCAGCCGAATATCTGAAAAGTCGTTATCAGGATGTTTCCGGCTTCTCTCCGCGTAATCTGCGCCGGATGCGGGATTTCTATCGGATGTATAGCCAGAAACCTGATCTGCTGAGAATGGCCATGGAAATCGGTTGGACACAGAATGTAGTCATTCTCGAAGCAGACCTGAATCTGGAAGAACGGCGCTGGTACTTGCGCGCTGCCTGGCAATTTGGGTGGTCAAAGGCTGATCTCCAGAAAAAGATTGCGGCAGAGGCCCATCTGGAAGTCATCCTCGACGAATCAAAGGTTCCGTGCTATACTGAATGCGAAGATAGCAAATTGGAGTGTTCAAAGCATGATCAAGATACTTTTCCTCTGCCACGGCAACATTTGCAGAAGCCCGATGGCAGAGTTCATTATGAAGGATCTGGTGAAGAAAGCCGGTCTGGAGCAGAGCATTCAGATCGAGTCAGCAGCCACAAGTACCGAGGAGATCGGCAATCCAGTGTATCCGCCGGCTCGCCGCAAGCTGTCCGAGCATGGTATCGATTGCTCCGGCAAGAGAGCACGCCAATTACTGAACAGCGACTACGAGAAATACGACCTCCTGATTGGCATGGATCATGCCAACCTGCGGAGTATGTACCAGATCTGCGGCGGCGATTTTGCCGATAAGATGCATCTGCTGATGGACTTTACCAACCGTCCCGGCGAGGTAGCCGATCCGTGGTACACCGGCGATTTCGATGCGACCTGGCGGGATGTGGAGGAAGGCTGTCAGGGACTTCTTCAAAAAATAATCAACAAGGAGGTGTAAGTGCGTGGAAAAACTGGTTGTCAGGGGAACTGAGATCAGTGTACAATGGAATTCCAGCCGGGATGACTTTATCAGCTTGACGGACATTGCCAAGCTCAAGGACAGTGACAACCCCCGATACATCATTCAAAACTGGCTTCGCAATCGGAATACGATTGAGTTTCTCGGTGTTTGGGAGTCCCTTTACAACCCGGAATTTAACCGTGTCGAATTCGATGCGTTTAGGAGTCAGGCCGGTCTGAACAGTTTTGTGATGACTCCCCAAAAGTGGGTGGAGGCAACTGGCGCTATCGGCATCGTCTCAAAAGCTGGTCGATACGGCGGCACTTATGCACACAAAGAGATTGCCTTTGAGTTTGCCTCCTGGATTTCTGTTGAATTCAAGCTGTATCTGGTCAAGGAGTTTGAGCGGCTCAAGACCGAGGAAATGAAGCAACTTGGCTGGGACATCAAGCGAAACCTGGCCAAGATCAACTACCGCATCCATACGGATGCCATCAAGGAGAATCTGATTCCGCCGGAGCTTTCCGCAAAGCAGGTCTCCATGGTGTATGCCAGTGAAGCCGATGTGTTGAACATGGCTCTGTTCGGTATGACCGCAAAGCAGTGGCGGGACAGCCATCCCGATCTGAAAGGGAATATCCGCGACTATGCCAATGTCTCTCAGCTGGTCTGTCTGTCCAATCTGGAAAACCTGAATGCTGTGTTCATCAACGAGGGAATGTCTCAGGCCGAGCGGCTGGCAAAGCTCAATGCCATCGCTATCAGCCAGATGGAGATTCTGACGCAGGATCACCGAATCGAAGCTCTGGAGGCTCATAGCGGGGAATGATCTTCCGTGGATTCCAATATAATAAGCAGGAAGTTTGTGAAGCGGTGAAAAGCAGTGGCATCTATAGTGTTTGGATGTTCCACATTGTGCGACCAAAAAAGATATCGCACCGGAAAACCCCGAAGCCGCAAGGCTTAATAGTGATAAGGTACTATTTAGCTTTGCGAGGGGCAGAGAACGGTGTGACCGTAATGGTCACGCCGTTTTTCTGCGTCCAGGGGTAGATTTCGCAACAACAGGCTCGGAAATCACAGGAATCTCTACATCATCCACGAAGTTGAAATAGATTTTTACCTTCTGTACCCGCTTGCCGCTGGATTTGTCCGGTGGAAACACCTCAATTTTCTTGATATACTCATTGACTATCGTAGGTGTCAATTCCGGCACATCCACATACTTCTGTGTCAGGGCTACAAAGGCATCCACATCTGCACTCATGGTTTCCTGCGTTTCCAGCCATTCTTCCGTCACTTCAATTTCGAGTTTTAACCGCTCCTGCTCTGCCTCGTAATCGGCGGTCATTTTCTTATACCGCTCCTTACTCAGATCGCCCAGGACAAAATCCTCATAAAGTCGGGACAGAAGAACATCCAAGTCAGCCAGCCGTTTCTTGGCCTGCTCCACTCGCTTCCGATCCTCACGGATATTGCGTTCCTGATCGGAACGGCGGCATTGCAGCCATTCTTCCTGAAAGCCTTCCACATCCTGCCGGATATAGGCATTGACCGTACGGATGCGCTCCAGCACCAGTTCCCGCAGTACATCTTCACGGATATAGTGGGCAGAACAGGTGCCTCGACCACTTTTGTAGCTGGAGCATACATAATGGTCTTGCTTGCCGTCAAAGCTTTTGCAGGTAGCAAAGTGCAGCTTATTCCCGCAATCAGGACAGAACAGAAGCCCAGAGAACAATCCCTGCCGTTCCGCTTTTGTGGGACGGCGTTTGTTTTTTCGCAACTCCTGCACCCTGTCCCACTGAGCCTGAGAAACGATTGCTTCCTGCGTATCAGGGAAGATACACATATCTTCGATGGCATTGGGAATCCGCTTCTTCAGCTTATAGGACTTGGAATAGGTCTTGAAATTGCAGGTACAGCCGGTGTACTCCATCCGTTCCAGAATACCCGCAACCGATTGACCAATCCAATGGTAAGGGCGCTCCGGCATTTTCTTACGCTTTTTTGGGTCAGGATGGTCTTCCGACTGTTTGGCATACAGCGCCTTGGTAGTCAACACCTTATCCTTCTCCAGTATACGGGCAATCTGTTCCGGCCCCTTGCCGTCAATAGCCAAGTCAAAGATGCGCTTGACTACTGGGGCGGCATCCTCGTCAATGATCCAATGGTCTTTATCGGCAGGGTCAGTGCGATAACCATAGGGCGGTTTTCCCAGATGCTTTCCACTGGTGCCTTTCTGCCGGAATACGACTCGGACTTTTTTGCTGGTGTCCCGTGGATACCATTCGTTGAACAAATTACGGATAGCGGCAAAGCCGTCGCTGTCGCCCCGTTCACTGTCCACACCATCATTGACGGCGATAAAACGCACATCGTAGCTGGGGAAAATGATGTCCGTGTACTGTCCAACGGTCAGGTAATCTCGGCCAAACCTACTAAGATCCTTGACCAGCCAGCAACCGACAAGCCCCTGCTTAACCAGTGCAAAGCCTTCCTGCACGCCGGGGCGGTCAAAATTGGTTCCCGTATATCCGTCATCCACCAGAATTTTCAGGTTGGTGTAGCCATGCTCGGCTGCGTACCGGGTTAAAAACTCTTTTTGATTCTGTATCGAATTTGATTCTCCATCCAGCGCATCCTCATTGCTGAGGCGACAGTACAGGATGGTGATTTTCTGCTGATCCAACATAGCGTCCTCCTTTACGGTTGGGTCAGCTGACAGAATCGGTGTGCATGGTGATATTGTAGCATGAATTTGAGTCTGTGTCATGAACAAAGCGCCTCCTTATCCGAGAAAATGAGCCGTTTTACCTTGTGGGTAAGCGGCTCATTTCCGTCACATACAGTCTCCAGCAGATACCAGGTATTTCCGATTTTTCGTTCTACCGTACCTGTAAAAGGATTCATTAGGTTTTCCCAGCGTTTCCGGCATTCTTCCAGAAAATCAATCGGCGGTTCAAAAATCGGGTCAAAGCAGGATTCAATATCGATTTCAGCACAAGCGTTAATCAGCTTTTCCGAAGGAGAATCATCGAGCATCAGCTTATTGAGTTTTGTTGTCAGATTGGTCATAAGCAAAAATTCCTTTCTGTTAAAGTTCCATATCTTGCGATTTGCGGCGGGAAGGTTGATCGTGCTGCCTTGTTTGCCGGGTCCGGGTTAAAATGGCGTCAATAAAAGCCCGCACCTTCTCGGGTGCGAGCTTGACAGCTTCCAGATAGGGCCGCGCCTGTTCTTTCAGCGACTCATATCGCTGTTTCCAGACAGCGGCACTTTTTTGTGCGCTTTGCAGTTTTTCTTCCAAACGGCTGTTTTCCGCCTTGGCAAGAATCCCGTTGACCGCATAATCCTTGAGTGTACTGCACTCGGATGGGGTCAGAGTGATGTTGCCGGTGATCGTCTTTTTCCCCATGGAGCGGATTTCCTGTACCGTCAGGGCGGCAGTACGCTGTTCTTTGGCCTGCTTTTGCAGGGATTGCAGCTCCTTGTGCTTTTTCTCAACGGCAGCCTGTGCGGTGTCCAGCGCCTGTTCTGTCTGAGCGATTTGGGCGGTCACATCTTCCAGACGCTGCTGCTCCTGTGCCACCTTGAACTGGGTCACAGTCAGATGTTCTTCAGTGCTGCCACGCTCTCCACGCTCCACATCGGTATATCCGGCAGCTTTCATATAGTTGAAGAAATCGTCTTGCAGGACACTGTACGATGTTCGCAGGACTTTCTTGCCCTTGGCGGTCAGAAGCGGATTGCCCTGTTCATCCAGAGCAACTTTTGACTCCCACTTTTTGCTGCGGCTGACCTGCATGATCGTTTCCTTGACTGTACCCACAAGGGACTTATCCTTGCACCGCTTCGACCAGAGAATCTGTTTTTCCACCACCGGGACATAGACCACATGAAGGTGGTAGTGGTATACATCCTGCCCCAGAGCTTCCGACATGGCCCGGTTGCGTTCATCTGCGTGCATGACGGCAGAGAGGATATACTGCTCACCGCCCACGATCTCTACGGCAGCTTTGTATGCGTCGGTGTAGAATTGCTTGGCATACTCGTATCCACCGTGGTTGTGGAAGTAAGCGGAATTCACATCAAAAATCAGTTCCCCGTATTTCACCGCATCGGCTTTCAGGCCACGGATGGAGATAATCCCATCGGCAATCATCTGATCGAACATAGCGGCATAGCTGCCGGTGGGAGCCTTGAAGTGAATATTCCGGTAGGTCTGGGTAGTATCAATATCCTGGTTGGAGTAGCTGTCCTTTTCTCGTTCATTGTGTTCCTGCACCTTTGCCACATCATCAAGCGTGGGCAAGTCCTGGTTACGGGCAAAGGTGCGGTCGATTCCGTCATTTCTGGCCATACAAATCAGCTCCTTTCCATTGTGCGGCAGACGGCTGGGGGACGGGGATGCACTTCCTGCGGGAAGTGTAATAACCCACTATGACACTTTCATCCCGAAGGGCTGCAAAGTGCCGTGGGCTCTCCGAGGGGGAATGCGGCATCTGCGGATGCCTTGCCGCCTTTAGAGGCTTGTGTGTAGCACCCAAATCCTCAAAAGGCGGTGTGACCGACAGTCTCTCCGCAATCTTGATTGCTTCAATTCTGCCGCCCACAGGCAGAGCAGATTTTGCAAATCCACTCTGCCATCCATCTCCAAATCTGCGGATTTGTCAATGGAGACGGGAGATACGGCGGGTAAGAACGGCGGGCATCATTTATCCCTCCGTTTCTGCCATACGAGGTCATAGCCAAGGGCATCGGCAAGCTGTACCGCCTCTACATACCGCAGAGACTCCCGCTGGAGCTTATTGGACAGGTTTGAAACGCTGTCGCTCCAACCGTAATCCTCAGAAAGCCGGTCAACGACTTCCTGCATCGTGTAGCCGGAACGCACGATGTATGACTTGATTTCATTTCTCAAATTGGATTTCATAGAAAATACCTCATTCTTTCATGAAATGGTTTTACCGTGGAGCATACACGCTGCACAGTACAATAAATCTTGATTGCGTCTTAAAAGTCACTCAGGATTGCGCCTGTGAAGAACTGTCCGCAACAGTACCCCGTTGACTTTGCCATTAGGTGGGCTTGCAAGCGAAACCGTGAAAATAGCCACCTTCCCGCATACCACCATCATCGTTCTGTAAATCACCAAATAATGATTTGTGTTCTACTTATAGTAGTGTTTTTCACCGTTTGCACAACCATTGATTGGGCATAGCCAATTTTAATGCCCAGCCGAGCTATCAAATATAAAAATGAGCTTCGATTTTTTGCGTTCGTGCGTTCCTTCGTTCCAAAGGCTGCACCCGATTAGGAACGCATGAACGCACGAACAGAAAGTTTTGATGTTCCGTTACAACTCCATAGGCGAGAGCAGAACATAAATGCCCATATATCCCCGGCACCGTTTTCCACCGCCGATGTGTAGATTGTTGACCGGCTCCAAATGGTAGCGTTCAGCATTCTGGCTGAGCTGGTTTGCGAAGCTCTTTGGTGACAGTGGGTTTTCGGCGTTGTCCTCACACCACCGCTTATAGGCTGCATACAGATTTTTGGTGCTGGCTTCATAATCGGCCTTGAATGCCACATAACCCTCAGAATCGAGAAAGTCCAGAATGTTGTTGGCATCCCGAACTGCGGAAGCGATATTGTCCTTGGCTCTCTGGCTGATGGTAAAGTGATAGTGATTGGCGATCAGCCGCCGCAATCCCTCCAGCATCCAGAGGAAGATTCCCTCTTTTTCGGCAATCAATTTCTCAGCAAGAAACGGGTCATCGAACCGATCCACAGGCTTATCTTTGGTGGTCAGAATGATCTGACGGCGAAAGAAACCATCGCTGCGGTCATGAAGTGCAGTCAATGCCCCGTTGCCAAAGCAGAGGAAACGCACATAAAGCAGCCCCTGATAGCTCTGTTCTCTCTTCCGTTCCAAATCCATCCGCAGTTCTGCTGTCACGATGGATTTTACATAGTTGGTCTTGGTCAAGGCATTCATGTCCAAATCATCGTCCAGCATGAGCAGCTTGCCCTCCAGGTCGGCTCTGGCAAAACGACTGTTCTCTACTTTCTGGATGGAAGTGGTATTCATGTTGAGCCCGAAAATGGCGTTCATCATCACACCGATGCGGCTTTTGCCCTCGCCGCCCTTGCCGATCAGCATAAGCATTTTCTGTCCTTTGGTGGATGGAATCAGGCAGTAGCCCAGATACTCCTGTAAGGCGGGAATATCCTCCGGCTCCAACAGTTCCGAAAGGAAGCAC
>NZ_JBQKJT010000025.1:0-30845 GCF_052117125.1 Candidatus Avoscillospira sp. LCP25S3_F1
AAAATGGCGCAAAAACAGCAAAATATGACTGAATTTTGAGCATATCTTGCATGATTTGACACGATTGCTGCCCTTTATAAGCTGTAATGCTTCATTTAATCAGCGGCTCCTAAGAAATGCCGAAGATCAATACCGAGAGCAGAACAAAAATTTTGATAGTATCGTAGAGGAAAAATTGCAATGCGCCGCCAATCACGCTGTCAAGAGATAGCCCTATTGCGGTCAAGACATTGCCGATTAAAGTATTAAGCCACTTCATTCCCAGAATCTGATCCTGGAAGAACAGCCAGATCATACGAATTGTTTCCATAAAGTGCTCTCCTTTCATTGGACAAACAGTTCTAAAATTTTCGATTTAAATTTCTGAATAAAAGCCATCGCCCAACCGATGGCTTTTATTTTTAGCAGGCACAGCTATTTTGTGTGCATGTATTTTTTTCGGTCAACAGTTGCAACAATTCTTTTGCATATTGGCTGCCCTCATCGCTAATTCCGTAATGAGTCCACTTCCCTTCCACACGACCGACCACGATACCAGAATCACATAAAATCTTCATGTGATAGGATAACGTGGATTGGCTGATATGCAAATCTTCCAGCAAAACGCACGAACATTTTTCACCACTGCGAAGCAGCTCCAAAATTTGCAAACGGTTCACATCGCAGAAGGCTTTGAATACCTTTGCATCCGCAGCGTGATCACGCATTGTACTCCCCCTTCCAAATCCAATATATTCGAACTGATGGTTAGTATACACCTCAAATCCAAAAAAGTCAATTTGATTTTTTCAGGCGGGGCTACAAAATAACATTTGACAGCAGTAGAACTTTTTCTTGACAACCGGCATAGGATAGCGTACAATTTCATAAACTCTTTGCACTGCATTACACCCTGTTTTAGGGTGCGAGATCAACAGTACAAACTGAGCAGGCGATGACCCGTTTGGGCATGGGGCCGGGCCGCTACCGCGGCAGCAGATGATTCTTTACATCTGTGGGACAGTTGTATGTTCCACAGGTGTTTTTTTATTGCCATCTGCGGAACAGATCCTCTCGATGGGGTGCTCATAAGAGAACAATCACTGTCAGCCTATAGGACGAAACAGGAGGAATCTTTTATGACAACAAAACATGAAAACACACCTCAATCCACTTCCCATCCGATCAATGAGACGGCGGTTATCCGCAATCTATCCTTGGTCAGCGTCATTGGAAACACCATACTTTCCGGGTTTAAGATGTTCGCAGGAATTGCAGGAAACTCCGGCGCCATGATTTCCGATGCCATCCACTCTTTCTCTGATGTTCTGACCACGCTGATTGCATGGATTGGCGTAAAAGTCTCCAAGCGCGCCGCAGACGACTCCCATCCATACGGACATGAGCGGCTGGAGTGCGTTGCGTCCCTGATACTGGGCCTTGTACTGCTGGCAACTGGAATCGGTGTAGGCAAGGTTGGCGTAGAAAACATTCTCTCCGGAAATTACGAGACATTGGCCATTCCCAGCACCATTGCCCTTGTAGCGGCGATTGTTTCCATCGTCGGTAAGGAGGCTATGTATTGGTATACACGTTACTACGCCAAGTTGATCAATTCTGCCGCGTTCCTGGCCGACGCGTGGCATCATCGTTCCGATGCCTTTTCCTCTATCGGCTCCTTGATTGGCATTGGCGGAGCCATGCTGGGATTTCCAGTGCTGGATTCCGTAGCAAGCGTCGTAATCTGTCTCTTTATCGTAAAAGTTGCCTATGATATCTCCAAGGATGCTTTGGTCAAAATGTTGGACACCTCCTGCGGCGAGGACTATGAGAAACAACTCGTGGAGTATATCGCAGCCCAGGAGGATGTGGTCGGCGTTGATATGCTTCGGTCCAGGATGTTCGGAAACAAGGTTTATATCGATTTGGAGATTTCCGTAGACGGAGATAAATCTCTCCGTGAGGCCCACGGAGTAGCGGAACGTGTACACAAAGATGTGGAACATCAGTTTTCAGACGTGAAACATATTATGATTCACGTGAATCCGGCCAGCAACATGGATGAGTGATATCCTAATGCATGAGCGCGGCCCCGAATGCCCATTATGTTAACTAGAGATATTACTGGACCAGAATTATTTTGCGTTTCCTACAGAATGCTGGAAGAACCAAAATCCAGATGCTAAAGATACATACCCTATCCATGGTTCAGTATGATGGGATAGCGATTGTACACAGGAACAAACTGCTGATTTGCTTGTTCAATATAGAAATTCATTTCAGCATTTTTCCTCCTCTATTTCTATCTGAAAGACATTGATCACATCCACGTCCGGGCAGCAGAAAATAATAGACCCATCCGGTTGACTTGGCAGCTTCCCACCATATCGAAGGATGTCAATATAGGGAAATGCAACATGCATTGCCATGGGACAAAGTTTCCCTCTTTCTGTGTCAAAGTCAAATGTATCTCCAATTTGATGACCACGATGACAGCCCCTATGGCCCTTTTGATCAATCAGGCGCATTTTAATTTTCGGTTTTTTCATCATCGATCTCCTCCCAAATAGGAAAGTCTGCAAAGAGTTTTGCCTGCACTCGTGCGGAAAATTTTTTCTACGGCAGATTGAATCGCATCCTGTTCCAGTGAATCCTCGTAAAAATTCACCAGAAAGTCTGCTTCAACCAGAATTTGATAATCCAGACCGTCTATATTGGTATAGGTGTGGTGATGGGCGACCAAATAGCAGATTCTTGTAATCTCCGCCTCATTGAGGCACAATTCTTCCAGCATCCTGCGGGCGTGTGTCGGCCCTTCCTGCTCCTGTAGCTTTCCACTGCTGCTGCCGTATTTTTCCTCGGCCGGTCGGATTCCAATATCATGAACCAAAGCCGCACATTCCGTTACAAACTGTGTGTGGTCATCCAGATGTTCCATCTGGCCGATCATCTGTGCAAAACGATGCACTTTCATAAAATGTTGGATGCGCTTCGGATCCTCCCGATTGAATTCCATCATCTTCAGTGTAAGCAAATCAATGAATTCTGTCCGGTTCATAGAGACCTCCTATTCTGCCGCATCTTTCAAACAGAGCGACAAAAGTTCTTTTCCTGCGTGTGTTTGGAAAACAGCCTGAATCGCTGGTATTTTTTCATGGTTTGGGCGGCTTTCATAACAGTTTACTATCAAATCCGCCTCCATCAGCAGCTGCAGCAGCTTGCTTTTGGGGCCATCATAATCGTGATGCCGTTCCACCAGCTCCAGTACTTTCGGGATATACGACGGCAAATACTCTGCGTTCTGTAAAAATGGAATGACCAGCTGCGGAGCCACCTGCTTCTGTTTCTCCTGGCCGGCATCTCCATCCCCGTGCTCTTTGCAATACTTGATGGCAATGTCATGCAAAATCGCTGCGGCCTGCAGGATTTGCTGCTCTTCCGGGGAAATTCCCGCCTGTTCCCCCAGCAATTTTGCCAACGCATAAACTTTCAGTATATGCTGTGTTCGTCTGCCATGGCCCGCCTCATAACAAAGCGCACTGTATAAAAGATGCGTTTCATTATTGATCATTTAAACGAATCTCCTTTCCAGGTTATGCTTCTTTATAAGGATAAAGCATATTGCCTTTTCTTTCCGTTGCACTTGCAACATACAGTGGAAAATATTATACTAAATTTCAGTTGGAAAGGAGTAGACATATGCAGATCGATTTGCACCAATTGATTCAGTTACCATTGTTTACCGGTATTCGCGAGGAAGACCTTCCCGCCATGCTCACTTGCATGAGAAGTTTTCAAAAAAACTACCACAAAGGAGAACTGATTCTTTTAGAGAGCCATAAAGTGCGAAACGTTGGCATTATTTTGTCTGGAGTTGTTCATATGGTCAAAGAGGATGCCGAAGGCTATCAAACGCTCCTTGTCACAATGAAAGATGGCGAGCTGTTTGGCGAGTCTTTTTCCTGCGGCAGTCATTTGGATGCCCGTGTGAGCTTTCTGGCTGCTACACCCTGTACCGTGTTGTTTCTGCCCTTTTATAAAATCATTCATTCCTGCAAAATGAGCTGCACCTTTCATCACCGACTAATTGAAAACATGGTTCGTTTGATCGGTGACAAAAATGTTCAACTGATGCAGAAAATTGAAGTGATTTCCAAGAAAACGCTCCGTGAAAAAATCATGGCGTACTTACAGAATCAGGCGGCAGAGCAAAACAACAGCTGCATTACAATTCCTCTGGGGCGGGTGGAGTTGGCCGAATATCTGTGTGCCGACCGCAGTGCCCTGTCCAGAGAATTGTCGTGCATGCAAAAAGACGGCTTACTGGTGTATCACAGGAATGTATTTACCCTGTTGTAAGTAAACGCGCCCTCTGGCGGAATGATTCATAATGGATAAAAAAATATCGGAAAGACGCGGAGTTACGTTGCGCACGCAACGTAACTCCGCATCTTTTTATGATACACTGCCCACAGAAAATCCAACCAATACAAAACACAAGGAGGAAATTCCATGGGGTATCACGTGACTGACCTGCAATTCGACGCATTACTCCAGGTATGGCAAGCAAATTACCATATCTATGCGCCCCGCATCTTTCCTGGCGGCGGCCGGTTCTCCGACACAGACTGCATTCGCTACGGCGAGATCCAGTCGGCAGAAGAAATTGTCTTCGACAAAAAGTCTGACTATTCCTTCAAGGAGATTCTAACACCCGTTTCCCAGACATTGTTTTTCTTTACCGACGGAGCGACCAAGGAAGCCGACGGGCCCCAGAAGGGCGCTGTCATTTTCCTGCGCAGCTGTGACCTGCACGCCCTCAAGCGGCTGGATGACATGTATCTGCACAATGGCCCGGCGGATTACTACTACAGTCGTCTGCGGGAAAACCTCAAAATCGTGCTCATGGGCTGCGAGCAATCCTTTGACAATTGTTTCTGTGTCAGCATGGGTACCAATATCAGCGCCGACTACGACATGAGCATCGACCGCCAGTCCGACGGCACCTATCTGGTGGACTGCAAAAACGAGGACTGGGCCCGTCAGCTGGAATTGGCAGGGTGCTCTCAGCAGGACGTGGTTCCGGCTCATGTGACGGAAAACCATGTCACTGTACAGATTCCCGAGAATCTGACGGCCGATGTGGCAAAAAGCGCCATGTGGAACGAGTATGACAGCCGCTGCATCGCCTGCGGCCGCTGTAACTTCGTCTGCCCCACCTGCACCTGCTTTACCATGCAGGATCTCTATTACAACGAAAACGGCAAAGTCGGCGAGCGCCGCCGGGTCTGGGCTTCCTGCATGGTGGACGGCTTCACCGATGTGGCCGGCGGCGGCAGCTACCGGAAAAAGAACGGTGAGCGGATGCGGTTCAAGGTGCTCCACAAGGTCCTGGACTACAAGCAGCGCAACGGCTACCATATGTGCGTGGGCTGCGGCCGGTGCGATGATATCTGCCCAGAGTATATCTCTTTTTCCAACTGTATTAACAAATTACAGAACGCCATGACGGAGGTGACAGAATCATGATCAAAAACGACTATATCCCCTTCCCTTCCAAAATTCTGGAGGTTGTACGCCATACATCCATTGAATACACCTTCCGCATGGAATACCACGGCAAGGTGGAACCGGGGCAATTTTTTGAAGTGTCCATTCCCAAATATGGAGAGGCCCCTATTTCTGTCAGCGGCATCGGTGATGGTTTTATCGATCTGACCATCCGCCGGGTGGGCAAGGTCACCAATGAGGTGTTTGAGCGCTATGCAGGGGATACGCTGCTGCTGCGTGGTCCCTACGGCAATGGTTTTGATCTGTCGAATTATGTTGGCAAGGATCTCATCATCATGGCCGGCGGCACGGGCCTGTCCCCGGTGCGGGGCGTGGTAGACCACTTTGCCCGTCACCCCGAGCAGCGGGGCCATATGACGCTGATTGCCGGATTCAAAACGCCCCATGATATTCTCTTCCGGGAAGATCTGAAGCGTTGGGAAAACAGTATGGATGTCATTCTGACGGTGGACTGCGCCGAGGAAGATGTGGCCTGCCACGTGGGCCTGGTCACCCAGTATATTCCCCAAATTCAGTTAGGCAATGTGGAGGATACCGTTGCCATCGTTGTGGGTCCTCCCGCCATGATGCGCTTCTCCGTCCAGGGCCTTCGGAATATCGGACTGCCGGAGGAAAATATCTGGATCTCCCAGGAACGGAAAATGTGCTGCGGTCTGGGCAAGTGCGGCCACTGCAAAGTCGGTGACACCTACATCTGTCTGGATGGCCCGGTATTCAACTACACCAAAGGCAAATTTCTTGTGGATTAAGGAGGGCGCACTATGGATATCAACACGAAAGCACTGAAAAAGAACGCGTTTCGCGTGACCAAGGAACGAGGGCTCACCGCCTCCCGCGTCCGCGTCCCCGGCGGCCATCTGGACGCCAAATACCTGAGCGATATTCAGAAGATTGCCGAAACTTACGGCAACGGCACAGTTCATATCACCAGCCGCCAGGGCTTTGAGATTCCCGGCATCCCCTTTGAAAAGATGCCGGAGGTCAACGCGGCCCTGCAAAGCCTCATTGACGGTCTGGAGATCAATCAGGACGAAGCAGGCTGCGGTTATCCCGCTGCTGGTACCCGGAATATCACCGCCTGTGTCGGCAACCGGGTCTGCCCCTATGCCTGCTATGATACAACAGCCTTGGCCCAACGGATTGAAAAGGCTGTGTTTCCCAACGATCTCCACTTCAAGATCGCTCTCACCGGCTGCCCCAACGACTGCGCCAAGGTACGGATGCATGACTTCGGCATCATGGGCATGACAGAACCCCATCTGGAGCCGGACCGCTGCGTCAGCTGCGGCGCCTGTGTCAAGGCCTGCCGCACCAAGTCGGTGGAGGCTCTGAAGGCCGTCAACTACCGGCCTCAGCGAGATGCGCGGCGGTGCATTGGTTGCGGTGAATGTGTCCTGGCCTGCCCCAACGCCGCCTGGACCCGCAGCGAGGCCAAATACTTCCGTTTGACCATTTTCGGCCGCACCGGCAAGAAAAATCCCCGCATGGGTGAGGATTTCATCAAGTGGGCGGACGCCGACAGCATCATCAAAATCATCCTCAACACATACGACTATGTGAAGGAGTATATTGATCCCAACGCTCCCGGCGGCAAGGAGCACATCGGCTATATTGTAGATCGTACCGGATTTGAAGAATTCAAAAAGTGGGCCCTGCGGGACGTGACCCTGCCGGAGATCGCAGAAGTCACGACCCCTATGTATTGGAAAGGTGTAACGTATTGACATGCGCAGAAAAGATAAAGAACTCTTTGGAGCAGATATTGAAGTCATTCTGGAAAAGGGAGAGTATGGTGTCCTGTCTACCGTTGGCCCTGACGGTACTCCCTATGGTATCCCCCTCAGCTATGTGGCGTCCACAACCCATGGACAACGTTTTAAAAAAGTATACAGAGTACGGTGACAAGATCAAACTGGGTGTACGCGCCCCCACATAGCTTTTAATAGGTTAGCGTTGAAGCGCTGCAACAATCTCCTGCAATCGGGCCAGAAGATGGGCGGTCATGAAAAACACCGTTTCAAAGTGCATAAAATCCAGAATGTTTTCATCGTACAGCATCGTAAAACTGGCCGGAAACTCCTCATCCGCATCCCAGAATTGGACGATTACCGGCAAAAACAGAAATACTCTGATTTCCGCCGACACATCGCCGCCCAGCGGCGAGGGGTTGCCCAGCGTCCACAGTGCTTTTTGCAGCAGCGCTGTACGGCCTTGGAACTGCTTTGCAATGGGCTGGAACAGATTGTTTCCTACATAGACCGTACTGGCACACCCTTTGGCCGCGTGCAAGGGGCAAAATCTTCCCGCCAACCGGCAGTCATCCTTGGAATAGCACAGCACATCATAGATGGTCATGGATTCATTATAATCCGCCTCTGTCGTATGCACAAATCCATCATCAGACCAAGTAACCACACCGGTGCCCCGGTCAATTCGATAGGCTCTGGAAAGAAAGGTCGGATACAGATACGCCGCGTCATGATCCAGGTGAAATTTGTCAATCATTTTCTGCTGGTCATATTGCAGGAATGCCCCGCGCATTTTATCCCGCATCTGTTCGTAATTATTTCTTTGCACAAGCCCCTCCCCTTTCTGATCTGTCAGCATAGTCAATAGAGCAGCATGCCAAAATAGGTTACAGCACCTGCTGTGCTATAGGAGAGCCCCGCAGCTTTCGCAAGTTGGGCCACTTGAATTCCAAAGCCCTCCAGAGCAGGAAACAATCGTTCCGGCATTCGGCAGGCCACCGACGGATAGGTGCAGCGTTTGCACCGGATGCATCCTTCATTGGACAGCAGAAGCATGGATGGAAGCTGCTTGCTCGCCCAATCATACAACCGATCGCACAGCGCCTTGAAAGCTCTGTGCCCCGCCAGCATCCCTTCATAATCAAAGGAATCCTCCAACGGATACATAGCGTTAAACACCATAGCCGTTGTATATTGAAAGCATCGCGCCCGTGCCCCCATACCCGAATTGACGGACAGAAAAAACAGTCGTAAACTGGAATAGAAAGGGGCGAAAAAAATGGAACAGCAAAAGGACAAAAAAGGTGCGCCGCCACCTCGCTACGATACTGCCTTCAAAGCCGGCGCGGTGAAAATGGTAACAGAGCAGGGACGGGACCCCAAGGAAGTTGCTCGAGACCTCGGTATTTGCATCGACACCCTACGGAGCTGGCTGAAGGCCTCCGGGATGCAGCTGGGCCAAGTGAGCCGCTACAACCGGGAACAGCAGCGGATACGGGAGCTGGAAGCGGAGATCCGTACGCTGCGCAAGCAGCTGGGTGAGAAGGAGGAGGTCATTGACGTCCTAAAAAAATCCGTCGGCATCCTGTCGAAACCATAGTGGAAAAATACCGCTGCGTTCAGGCGCTGCACCGCCAGGGAGCCACTGTGGAACAGGTATGCCGGACCCTGGAGATCTCGCGCAGCGGCTACTATGATTGGCTGCATCGTAAACCCTGTGTACGGGAGCAGCGCAATCAAGCACTGAAACGGAAACTGGTGGAACTGCACCAAAAATATCCTGCCCTGGGATTGGACAGCCTCTATCATTTGCTCAAACCGGATTTCGGCTGCTCTCGCAAGCGGGTACACCGTCAGATGCGCCTTGCCGGCATCTGTTCGGCCAGACATCGGGCCTATAAAGTCACAACCAACTCCCAGCACAGCCATCCCGTTGCATCGAATCTCCTCAAACGAAACTTCTTCTTTGAACGCCCAAATCAAGCCTGGGTGGGCGATATTACCTACATTCCCACCGGTGAGGGCTGGCTCTATCTTGCCATTGTAAAGGACCTGTGTACCCGTAAAATTGTAGGTTAATTCGACTTTTTTCAGCATGACTTTTAGGTGTGGAAAAGGATTAAAAAATCAAACTGAAAACCTCAAAACCCTTGATTTTACGGGGCTTTTCCGGTTTGTCGTAATTATACCGTAAGGGCACTCCAGTACAACGTATAAGCTGAAAAAGTTCGGCGCTTCCCCAATCCTTCCCACCGCCGTATCTCGTAGTCTCGCATGCTGTGCAGACGGCGTGCCAAGTTGTAATTTCCCGCCGAAAAAGCACACCTCCACCCCATTATCAGGCGCAATCTTGGCAAATTCTTAGCGCGCCCAGCGGCTTCCCGCCGCTCGGAATTTCAGTAAAATCCTGCTCCTCCAGGTCTCCGGAACACCTCATTAGGAGACTAACTATTAAAAGTCAAGCCCCGAAATAAAGATGTTGCAGATTTTTGCACCTACCGAGAAATGGTATTACAAGTAGAGCGTCACAGGCGGCGCCCTGGGAGAAGATTATAGGAATGGTTAACCAGCTTTGCGGTAAGGCTGACCGGACCTCTGCATGGCGTAGATCAGTCTGACCAGCTTCTTGGCAGCATGAGAGATAGCGACATTATAATGCTTACCCTCAGATCGCTTCTTTTCAAGGTATGCTTTGAAAATGGGATCCCAATAACAGACATACTTGGTTGCATTAAATATGGCGTAGCGCAAATATCTGGAGCCTCGCTTCTCCATGTGAGCATAGCAATTGTTCATTCGCCCGGATTGGTAGGTAGATGGTGACAGGCCGGCATAAGCCAGCACTTTGTCAGCAGAATCAAAATTGGAGAAATCTCCAACCTCAGCCAGAATCATGGCTCCCATCCGGCTTCCAATACCAGGGATAGAGGTTATTGGCGACTGAATCTGCTCCATGAGTTTCTCAATCTCCGTTTCAATTTCTTCAATCTCTGCATCTAATACCTGAATTGACCGGATTGTGTGCTTCAATTCCAACGACTTGGCAGGCATATAGGAGCCAATAGAATTTCTGGCAGCATCTCGCAACATAATAGCCCGGTCACGGCCATAGCGACCTTTGGAAGCCTCATAAAGAACAGCTTTCAAGTGTGTCAAGTTAGCACCAGCAAGCTGCTTGGCACCGGGATATTCCAGCAAAAGTGCATAAACAGAGGCAATATGGAGAGTGGGAACTAACTTTTCCAGCTCCGGGAACAGAATGCAGACCAGACGAGTAATGGAAGATTTCAATTTTGCCCGTTGCTTTACCTTATCAAATCTATATCTTGTCAATGACTTTAATTCCTCATTGTGGTATGATGTGTCTGTGTAGGACTTGAGACCCACATCAGACATTAACATAGTTGCAATGGTTCGTGCATCCACCCGGTCAGTCTTGGTTTTACGAAGGCTCAGGCTTTTCCGGTACAGGTTGGTGTGCAAGGGATTGATGACAAAGGTTGGCAGGCCTTTCTCAAGGAGAAATCCTAGAATGTTGTAGCTGTAATGTCCGGTAGCCTCAAGTCCTACTTTCATTTTATCTATAGGAGAGGCGCAGGACTGAATGACTTGCAGTAGTTGGTTGAATCCCTCAGCATTGTTCTGGATTGTGAAGACATCTGCCAGAACTTCACCTTCCGAGCTAAGGATGAAGCAATCATGTTTTTCCTTTGCCACATCAATGCCGACCGTAATAATCATAGTGTTTACCCCCAACGGTTTATTTGTTGTGATGCTGCTGTATCCACAGAACACTTTACTCTTGTAACCTCGTTCTACATAAACCGTCTGGCGGTATTAATCAACAATACTGTAAAGGGCTGTGGTTGGAGCCTCTTAAAAACCATCGTGTGGTAGGTGATGAAAACCAATCCACAGCATCCTATACAGTGTAGCACACCCCTGAAGAGGGGGGATATAAATACTACTCTTTAATAATACGAGGTATAAAGAGACTCCAGGCACGCAAAGGCCGCCGTGGCATCCTGCCTACGGCGGTTTTTGCATGTCCGGAATTCATTCATTAAAAAGGCACTGTGCGCACACGGTCGGCGGGGTCCTCGACGGCCTGCTGACAGAGCAACGCTTCCTGCCGAAATCCCACCGCCGCAGGCACGAGAATGTCAAATTGACATCCTCGTCTTCCCTGCTACTTTGCACAGGCAAAACACCTAATAAATATTTTGTCGACGTCCCTTGACAACCAGCCGTTCTTCCACTATTATGTAGCTTGCTACCAAATTATGTAGTCTGCTACTAATTTGTAAAAAAGGAGGCGGCATTCATGTTACCGGTCGGCAAAGACGACCTGGGATTCAAGATCAAAACCATCTCTAAGCTGCTGGCACAGAACATGACCAACAGCATCACTTCCCTGGACCTGACCAGTTCGCAGGCCATCGTTCTGGGCTACCTGTGCTATCGGGCACACCGGCAGGAGTCGGTCTATCCACGGGACCTTGAGCGACACTTCTCCTTTACCCATCCTACGGTGTCGGGGCTGCTGCAGCGGCTGGAGGCCAAAGGCTATCTTCGCTTCGAGCCGTCGCCGGAGGACCGGCGGTGCAAGCAGATTCTCGTCACAGAGCGGGCGCTGGAGACCAACCAGCAGGTCCTCGACCATCTGGCCGCGTCGGAGCAGCGGCTGGTCAGCGACATGTCCCCCGTGGAAATCACCCAGCTCCACAGCTTCCTGGATCGGATGATCCGAAATCTCAGCGCTTCCAACGGCGCGCCGCAGGCGGCGGACCAATTCCCCCGGCCCGCTGATGAGACGGCGAGAGCACCCGAAGATCGCGGGTGGTAATCTCTGGATATTCGTTAAAATTTGTTTTCAAACTCGGGATGGGCGCTGCACCGCGGGAGGCGCGGCGGCCCACGGTCGCGGAAGGCTCCGGGAGTTTGGATAGGAGGAATTTTCTGGTATGATCAAAACACTGAGTAAAAGCATACGGGAATTCAAGAAGCCGGCAATCCTCACACCGATCCTGGTGGTAGGCGAGGTCATTCTGGAATGCATCATCCCGTTTGTGATCGCCAATCTCGTCAACGAGATGCAGGCCGGCTGCGGCATGGACGTCATCGTCCAATACGGCTTGCAGTTGATTATTATGGCTGTGCTGTCGCTGATTCTGGGTGTGGCAGCCGGCAGCACCTGCGCCACAGCCTCCACGGGCTTTTCGCGGAATCTGCGGCAGGATATGTTCTACCGCATTCAGGACTATTCGTTTGAAAACATCGACAAGTTCTCTGTCTCAAGCCTGGTAACCCGGATGACCACCGATGTCATCAACGTACAGATGTCCTTCATGATGATCATCCGTGTGGCCATCCGCTGCCCGCTGATGCTGATCTTCTCCTTCATCATGGGCTTTGCCATGGGCGGCCGCCTGGCCATGATCTTCCTGGTGACGATCCCCCTGCTGGGCGTTGGTCTGGCTCTGGTGATCCGCAAAGCCACCCCCATTTTCCGCCGGGTGTTCCGCAAGTACGACGCCCTCAACGACTCGGTGCAGGAAAACGTCCAGGCCATGCGCGTGGTCAAGAGCTATGTCCGCGAGGACTATGAGAAGAAGAAGTTCGGCGCTGCCGCCGAGGACGTCCGCAGAGACTTCACCCGTGCCGAGCGCATCATGGCCATTAACAACCCCATGATGCAATTCTGCGTATACACCGGCATGGTCTTCGTTCTGAGCTTCGGCTCCTATGCCGTCATTTCCAGCCAGGGCCTGGAGGTCAACGTCGGCCAGATGTCGGCCATCATTACATACAGCTTCCAGATCCTGATGAGCCTAATGATGCTCTCCATGGTATTCGTGATGATCGCCATGTCCATGGAGTCCGCCGAGCGTATCGTCGAGGTGCTGCAGGAAAAGAGCAGCCTGACCAGCCCCGAGAATGCGGTCACGGAAATACAGGACGGTTCCATCGATTTTGACGGCGTCAGCTACAAATACTCCCGGACCGCCGAGCGCAATGCCCTGGAGCATGTGGATCTCCACATCCGTTCCGGTGAACTCATCGGCGTCCTGGGCGGTACAGGCTCGTCCAAGACTACCCTGGTGCAGCTGATCCCCCGGCTCTATGACGTGACGGAGGGCGCAGTCCGGGTCGGTGGCGTAGACGTGCGGAACTATGACCTGGAAACCCTCCGCGACAGCGTGGCCATGGTGCTGCAGAAGAACGTACTGTTCTCCGGCACCATCAAGGACAATCTCCGCTGGGGCAACCCCAATGCCACCGACAAGGAGATGTATGAGGCCTGCCGTCTGGCCCAGGCCGACGAGTTCATTCAGCAGTTCCCCGACAAGTACGATACCTGGATTGAGCAGGGCGGCAGCAACGTCTCCGGCGGTCAGAAGCAGCGGCTCTGCATTGCCCGGGCCCTGCTGAAGAAGCCCAAGGTCCTGATCCTCGACGATTCCACCTCCGCTGTGGATACCCGGACCGACGCCCTGATCCGCCAGGGCTTCCGCGAGTTCATCCCGGATACCACCAAAATTATCATTGCCCAGCGCGTGGCCTCGGTGGAGGACGCCGACCGCATCATTGTCATGGACGGTGGCCGCATCAGCGCCATCGGCACCCACGAAGAGCTTTTGAAGAGCAATGAGATTTACCGTGAAGTGTACATGTCCCAGACAAAGGCAGGTGATCATGATGAAGCGTAAAAACACGATCGAAGAGCGAAACGCCACCCCCGCTGCGACTCGTACCACCACCAGTCGCGGCCGCCGCGCCCCCAAGGGCGTACTCCGCAGGCTGCTGAAAACCCTGTTTGAATTCTATCCGGTGCTGCTGCCGGTCACGCTGGTGTGCATCCTGATCAATGCCCTCGTCAGCTCCATGCCGGCGGTCTTTCTGCAGAAGGTCATCGCCTTGGTAGACCAAAGCTACAAGAGCGGCGACTGGTCTGCGGTATCCGGCAAAATCCTCGGCCTTGTAGGAATCCTGGTGTCCATGTATGTGGTCAGTCTCATCGCCGGCGCCTTCTACACGCAGATGATGGCCATCATCACTCAGGGCTCGTTGAAAAAGATGCGCGAGAAGATGTTCAACCACATGCAGGACCTGCCCATCCGGTACTTTGACACCAATGGACATGGCGACATCATGAGCTACTACACCAACGATGTCGACACCCTGCGCCAGCTCATCAGCCAGAGCCTTCCCAATATTCTCATCTCCGCCATCACACTGTTCGTGGTGTTCTGCATCATGGTCTACTACAGCGTCATTCTGGCCCTCGTAGTGGTGGTCGGCGTCGTCTGTATGGTCTTCGCCGCCCGCGCTATTACCAAGCGCTCCTCCACCTACTTCCTGCGCCAGCAGATCACCCTGGCCAACGCCGAGGCGTTCATGGAGGAAATGATGACCGGCCAGAAGGTCATCAAGGTCTTCTGCCACGAGGAAGCCGCTAAGGCCGACTTTGACAAAGTCAACGACGAAATTTTCTTCAACGCCCGCAACGGTAACCGTTTTGCCAACATTCTCATGCCTCTGCTGGGCAACGTCGGCAACGTGATGTACGTGGTCGTGGCACTGGTGGGCGGTGCCCTGCTGCTGTCCGGTGCCCCCAACGTCAGCCTCTCCGGCATGGCTTTCAGCATCAGCATCGTGGTGCCGTTCCTGAATATGACCAAGCAGTTCGCCGGCTCCATCGGTCAGGTATCCAACCAGATCAACATGGTCATCATGGGTCTGGCCGGCGCCCACCGGATCTTCTCCCTGCTGGATGAGAAGCCCGAAACCGATGACGGTTATGTGACTCTGGTCAACGCCAAGGAGAACGCCGACGGAACCCTGACCGAGTGCCCCGAGCGCACCATGGTCTGGGCCTGGAAGCATCCCCACCACGACGGCACCGTCACCTACACCAAGCTGACCGGCGACGTGCGGTTCTATGACGTGGATTTTGGCTACACGCCGGACAAAATAGTCCTCCACGACATCTCCCTCTACGCCAAGCCCGGCCAGAAGATCGCCTTTGTCGGCGCCACCGGTGCCGGTAAGACCACCATCACCAACCTCATCAACCGGTTCTACGACATCGACGACGGCAAGATCCGCTACGATGGTATCAACATCAACAAGATCAAAAAGGCTGATCTGCGGCATTCCCTGGGCATGGTGCTTCAGGACACGAACCTGTTCACTGGCACCGTCATGGAAAATATCCGCTACGGCAATCTGGAGGCCCGTGACGAAGAGTGTATCGCAGCAGCCAAGCTGGCCGGTGCCGACGACTTCATCCGCCGTCTGCCCGAGGGCTACAACACCGTACTCCGCGGCAACGGCGCTAACCTGAGCCAAGGCCAGCGGCAGCTGCTGAGCATCGCCCGGGCCGCCGTGGCTGATCCTCCGGTCATGATCCTTGATGAGGCCACCTCTTCCATCGATACCCGTACCGAGGCCATTGTCCAGCGGGGTATGGACGCGCTGATGTACGGCCGGACAGTATTTGTCATCGCCCACCGCCTCTCCACGGTCCAGAACTCCAATGCCATCATGGTCCTTGAGCATGGCCGCATCATCGAGCGCGGCAGCCACGAAGAGCTGATCGCCCTGAAGGGCAAGTACTATCAGCTGTATACCGGCGCCTTCGAACTCGAATAATCCCAAAGATGTAACATCAAAAAATTCATACTGGCTGAAAAGGGTGCTGATGCGAAAGATCAGCACCCTTTTTCTCTTCCGAATGCCATAGAAACCCCTATGGCATTTTGGTTTTTTAGTGTAAGCAAAAGCCGCCGTGGCGGTAGTGTCAACAGTTTTGCGCAAATTGGTTTGTAGACTTTGGGATGAATGAAATCAGCCATCAATGGAGGCATTCTCCAGGTGCTTCATGTTCATGTACTTCTTGTTGCCCCACTGGGTGCCGGCCACATGGCACAGCCGGGCACAAACCAGCATCAGAGCAGAGTTACCGTCGAGGAAACTACCTACTACACAGGTGCGGCGGCGGATTTCCCGGTTTAGCCTCTCAATCACGTTGTTGGTACGGATACGGATCCAGTGTTCACTGGGAAAATCGCAGTATCTGACACAATTTTAATTCCATCAAGCAATTGAAAATAGTCTTTGAATGGTGTATACTTCTCCACATAAGGCATCCCCCTTTGTTTGGAGTTTGTTTCTCATCAAAAACATTCTACATCATTCAACGGGGTGATGTCTTCTTTTTGTGCACTTTTTCAGTTTTGCTCATTCATAGTTTACGACTGATTTTTCTGTCCGTCAATTCGGGTATGGGGGCACCTTCTGCAAATGGGAAATGACTCCACTCAAAAATCAGCTGGAAACACCATTCTCCGAAGAAGGCAGACAGCTATATTTCAAGCGCACAAAAAAGAAGCGCATGAACGCACGACTGGATGAAATATGTTCAGACAAAGCTGCCCAAGCAGTTAATCTCGGAAAGTGGGGCCAGCTCAACAACTTTGAGTTTGTCATGAACAGGGCCTATGCACTCAATCGCGACAAATTGAGGTGCAGAGTGTGCGGTGGCTGGCTTATTGCCAGCACACCCTATGCTCATCGGGTCAATCCAAATCTTCCGCTGAACAAGGTGAATCGAGTCAACAATCTGGTTTCACTCCATACGAAATGTTTCTTTGCGGTTAATAACCCGCCCCAAGACATTGGCGAATTTGATACAAAAGCGCAAAAGAGAATTAGCGGTTATAGGGAAAAACTGGTTATTTCACATACACGCAACAAATAATCTGCATTGATGGAGCGCCGTGTGCGGTGAAAGTCGCATGCACGGTGCGAAGCGGGGGAAAATCCGCTCTGACTGCTGAATCCTTAACGGATTCAGTAAAAGCGGCGGATTACATTCTGGACACCACGCCCCAGCAAATCACCCTGGAGCCGAACCGCGACGCCACCGTGCAGTTCCAGAACTACAAGCGCCCCACATTGACGATTCATAAGGTAGACATCAATGGCAACGCTCTAACCGGCGCAATTTTTGAGGTGAAAACCAAGACAGGCGTGAAAATCGGTGATTTCCCCGTCGGCCCGGATGGCTCCATCACCATTGAAAACGTCCATCTGGACGAGGGCTATTACATCGTCACAGAAATTCAAGCCCCGGACGGCTACATTCTCGATTCCACGCCCCATGAGGTCTATCTGCGGCCCGGTAAGGTGACGGAAATCACCATCGAGAATGAGAAAAAGCCAGGACTGACCATCCGCAAGATTGATTCTGTCACCGGCAACCCTCTGAAGGGGGCAAAATTTGAACTTTGGGTATCCAAAGACAACACCGAGGACGGCACGTTCCAAAAGCTGGACCAGAACTACTACTACACCGACGAGAACGGCGAAATCCATCTGGACAAGCTGGATACCGGCTGGTATAAGGTGGTGGAAGTCAATCCGCCCACGGGCTACGCGCTCCGCGATCCCTCTGAGCAGATCATCTATGTGGACAATGACAAGGCCGTGGAGCTGATTTTTGAAAACACGCCCCTGTCCGCCTTGATTGTCTGGAAGTTTGATTCCAAGACCGGCGAGGCCCTGGAGGGTGCGGTATTCCAGGTCAAGTATCTGGGCGGCACGTCCGGCAGCGGCGGCACCGTCATCGGCACCTATAAGACCAGCGCCAACGGCAGCTTTACCGTCACCGGCCTGGAGGCTGGCACCTACGTTGTGGAGGAGCTGGCCAGTCCGAATGGCCACGTCATTGACACCGCACCTCAGACCGTTTTTATCTCCGGCAAGGAACAGGATGTGGTGCAGCTCTATTTTGGGAACAGCCCCAAGGGTAGCCTGCTGATTAAGAAAATCGACAGCGAAACCCATAAGCCGCTTAGCGATGTAGAGTTCATGGTTACAACCGCAGACGGCACCGTGGTGGGCGATGCCAACGGCAAATTTGTCACCGATAGCGCCGGTACGATTCTTATTGAGGATATTGACCCCGGCACCACACTGGTCGTCAAGGAAACCAGGGCCAGGGACGGCTATTTGCTGGATGACACGCCCCAGACTGTCAAAATCAAGTCCGGCGAAACGGTGACATTGGAGTTCCGCAACCAGCCCAAGGGTAATCTCATCATCAATAAGCTGGATTCCGTCACCAAGGCCCCGCTGGAGGGCGTCGAGTTTCAGCTGACCTATGCGGACGGCTCCTATGTGGATGCCGAAGGCGGCACCCTGTCCAGCAAGGGCCTGTATACCACCGATGAAAACGGCCAGATCATCCTGTCCGGTTTAACCGGCACCATCGTCGTGACCGAAACCAAGACCATCGAGGGCTATTCCATCCATGAGGAAACCCGCACGCAGACGGTCGTTGTGAACCCCAATGATACGCAGACCCTCACTTTCTACAACGACCCCGTGGGCGGTGTGGAGATCATCAAAGTCAACGCCGATCAGACCAGTGAGCGCATCCCGAATACCACCTTTGAGATCCGCAAGGTGGATGATGAATGGATCGATACGGTTACCACCGATGAAAACGGTCGTGTCTTTGTGTCCCTGGAGGACGGCGCCTACCAAAAGCTACTTATGCATTTTCCTTTTAGAGAAAGAGTTCACTTTCCGCAACCCATGTGATACAGAAGCAAATATCCATCTTGGCCTCTTTCCGAACGACATAAATTGGAGTACGACAAAAGAATCTCTATTTAACCCGTCTATTCAATCTTCCCGAATGCAACAAGGGCATCTCCTGTCGTCACGCCCAAGGAAACGGTATGGTACAGCACCATGCCATCCCAGCGGGCATGGACTGTCTGGAGAACGCATCCCTCCAAATCCTCGATCCTGCCCAGCGTCTGCCCGGCAGTGATCGGCTGTTCCGGCTGAACCGCAGGAAACCAAAGACCCGATGTATCGGCCTCTGCATAGCACATTTCCATCGCTTCCCGCTGCCGGCTGTTTTTGGCAGGAGCCGGCCCCATACCCAGATATCCCATCAGGCTATGTATGCTGCGCAGTTCCAGTGCTACCTGTTCCTCGCTCCAGAGGCCCATGCCGCCCACCTCCATCAGCAGAGCGGGAATGCCGCACTGCGCTGCATAGCTGTACAATCCGTTTTTAGCGGTGGAAGGGATGCGGTACATCACTTCCAGATGCTGTGCGGCTTCGCAGGCTCGCGCAGTCACATCTGGCGCAGCTGTCGCCGGATAAAATACCAGGGGCGTCATGGCCTCATTCACATCGCCGCCGTGGAGATCCAGCAGAAAATCGGCCTCCGGGTAGATCTGCTCCACCACTGTCCGGGCAATCTCCTGGGCCGGCGTGCCTTCCTCCGGCGGTGGAAAGACCCGGTTGATATTTTTTCCATCACTGGGCACCACCTGCTTGCTGCCGGTATAAAAGCCCTCGCCATTGACCAGCGGCAGCAGGATCACCCGTCCCCGGATCTGGGCCGGGGTCAGTTGAGCAAAGAGCCGCCGCAGCGTCATAATGCCTACATATTCACATCCGTGGACACCTGCGGTCAACACCAAGGTTGGACCGTCCGACGCACCACAGACCATCCAAACCGGCAGATCCGGCCCGCCCCGCACGGGCAGCGTACCGGTGAACCGACCGTTCTCCAATTCTTTCTTGTCAATTATCTGCATAGCGGTTCCTCCTGTGATCCATCGCTGTATCGGTGGCATGCCACCCAATGCTCCGGCCCCACAGTGGTCATTTGCGGCATTCTAGTGTGGCAAAGCTCAGTGCAATGGGGGCAGCGGATGTGGAAGGGGCAGCCGGCAGGGCGGTTAATGGGGCTGGGCACCTCTCCACTGAGGGGAACAATGGAGCGCTTGCGACTGTCGTGCAGAGAAAAGACCGAATCCAGAAGGGCCCTTGCATAAGGATGGATCGCATCTTCGGCAAGACGATTGCTGGGAAGCGATTCCACCACTGCGCCGAGATACATGATCATGATGCGATGGGACAGAGACTGGACCAGCGCCAGATCGTGGCAGACAAACACCATGGCCAGATTCCGCTGCCGCTGGAGCATTACCAGCAGTCCCACCAACTGATCCTGGGTGGAGACATCCAGCGCGGAGGTGGCCTCATCACACAAAAGCACTTCCGGTTCCAGCGCCAATGCCCGCGCAATGCCTAGTCGCTGGCGCTGGCCGCCGCTCATGGAATGGGGATACCGATCCAGAAACTCCTGTGGGAGTTCCACCATTTCCAATAACTGCTTGGCTTTTTCCCGCAGTTCCGCTCTGGAACAGGAGGAAAAGTTGCGAAGCGGCTCTGTCACGGCATCCCACACCCGCATCCGGGGAAAGAATGCGGCAGCCGGGTCCTGAAAGACCATCTGGACATGTCTGCGGTGCCGACGCAGGTTTTCTCCCTTCCATCGGGTCACATCTTCTCCCCGAAACAGGAGTTGTCCCTCATCCGGCTGCTCCAACTGGGCCAGCATCCGCAGCAGCGTGCTCTTTCCACAGCCGCTTTCTCCGACGATGCCCAGGGTCTCTCCAGGGTAGAGGCGAAGGTCGATCTGCTGGCAGGCCGTCAGAATTCGCCCATCCGGCCGCCGGTAGCGGCGGGTCAGTCCCCGTCCCTCCAAAATGTATTCAGACATAGCGTTTTCCTCCCAGATCCGGAACTGCCTGGAGCAGCTGACGGGTATATGGCTCCTGGCTTTGCAGGAGTCTTTCCCCGTTCCCCTGTTCCACCGTGCTGCCGTTTCGCATGACCAGAATATGGTCGGCCATGTAGGCAGCCACCGCCAGATTATGGGTCACCAGGAGAATGGCCGTCCCATAGGTATCCCGCAGCTCCAGCATCTGCCGGACGATCTGCGCCTGGGTGGTCACATCCAATGCACTGGTGGGCTCATCTGCCAGCAGGAGCTTAGGCTGGAAGGTCATGGCCATGGCGATGCCCACCCGTTGGCGCTGTCCGCCGCTGAGCTGAAAGGGATAGGCACCCAAAATACTCTCCGGGTCGGAAAGCCCCATCCGCTCCAGCATTTCCTTGCTCAACGCCCCCGCCTCTTTTTTGGACAGGCCACTGTGGGTACGAATATATTCCCGGAATTGAGAACCAATAGTACGGATGGGATTGAGCATGGCGCCGGAGTCCTGAAAGATCATGGAGAGTTTTTTCCCCCGCAACGCTTGCCATTCCCGGGGTGAAAGTCCTTGCAGCTGCTGCCCTTCCAAAGCGATCGTTCCTTGGGTCACGGCTCCGCCTGGCGGCAGGAGGCCCAGGATGGAGCGGATGGCCGTGGTTTTGCCGCTGCCGCTCTCCCCCACCAGGACCACGATCTCCCCTTCCTGCATGGAAAGAGAAAAGTCCCGCAATGCCAGGCGCTCTCCATAAGCCACTGTCAGCCCATCGATCTCAAGCATTGCCGGGTTCCTCCGCTGCGGGTGCAATGTCGCTGGTGAGCCAATAGTAGTCGATGGTGGCGATTTCCGCACCGGTGACCCGATCGCTCCAACTGATCATCCGGCTGTTATAATAGCCGTGGATAATGGTGGCCGCGTCATCAATGAGAATCTGCTGCATCTGCGTGATCAGCTCCAGTCTCCGGGCCTGGTCGGTGGTCACTTCCAGCTCCTCAAAGCAGGCGTCATATTCCTCATTATGGTAATATCCATAGTTTTGAGAGTTGCCGGAGTACCATCCGCCCAGGAAATCCTGGGGATCACCGGTACCCACGGTGGTGGTATTGGCAGTGACCAGGTCGAACTCTCCGGCGTTCTGGAGCGCGGTAATCGTGTCATAATCACTGACATTCAGTGTGACACCGATGCCGATCTCCTCAAGCTGAAGGGCGATGGCCTGGGCAAAGTCATTCAGATTCCGGCTGGTGTACGCCAGATAGACCAGATTGAGATTCTCCCCGTCCAGCTCGCGGATGCCATCGCCGTCCATGTCCACGATCCCGGCATTGTCCAGGGTCTCTTTTGCCTTCTCCACATTGTAGGAGTAGGGATTGGTGAGCTGATCGTAGTTATAGGCCAAAGAGGACGGCAGCGCCGCAAACCCCGGTGTATACATGCCCGCCACAGTCACATTGCACATGGTCTCATGATCGAGCGCCATCAGGATTGCCTGCCGCAGAGCAGCGTTACCCAGGGGGCCATTGAAGTTCATATAAGAGTTGCCCGTGCGGACGCCTGCGGCAGTGGAAACGTAAAAGCGTTCGTCCGCTTCCAGCTTCTCCAGATCGCTGGCAGTGGTGATGTTCTCCACCAGATCCACGTCCCCGCTCTGAAGGGCCATGGCCTTGGTGGCGCTGTCCTCAATAAAGAGAATGGAAACGGTATCGTAGGGAACTTCTCCGTTCCAGTAATACTCGTTGCGGGAAAGTTCCGCTCCCACGCCGGCCTGCATGCTGTCCAGCTGATAGGGGCCGGTGCTGACGATGCCCTGCTCCACCACCGACACATCGATCACGGAGAAATAGGGATAGGCCAGGATGCCGGGCAGATTTCCCGTGGGACGCTGGCAGACCACGGTGAGGGTCCCGGCACTGTCATCGGCAGTCAACTCCGGCTCCGGGAGGTAGACCTCGGGATTGGAGTTTCCGGTGCCGCCCCGGTCGGCGTCCGTCTCGGCGTACAGCCGTTCCAAGGCGGCCTGGACGGCGGAGGGCGTCACGGGATTCCCGTTTGAGAATTTCACATTCTCCCGAATGTGAAGGGTCCAGGTGGTATAATCATCCGACACCTCGTAGGTATCGCAGAGCCAGGGCTGGGCCACTACCTGGTCGTCAAACCGGAACAGGCATTCCAGGATGCCGTAGCGCATTCCGGCCCAGCTGGAATTTACCGTGGTGATGGGGTCCAAAGAATCGGAGTAGCTGTAGCAGCCGAAGTTCAAATGGTTCTGCTCCGTTTTCTCTGCTGCCGAGTCGCTGCCGCAGCCGGTGAGCACACCGGAGAGCAGCATTGCCCCAACTAAGAGGGCACCAACTTTTGCGGGGTTATGGTTCAAACGCTTCATCTTGTTTCCTCGTTTCTTTGATTTTGAATTGGGATGCGTCTCATCCGCTCTGGGGTCCAGAATATCCCGCAGGCTGTCACCCAGCAGATTGAAGATCATCACAGTCAGAAAAATAGCCAGTCCCGGGAATACCATCAGCCACGGCGCCGACTCCATATAAGCCCGGCCCTCATTGAGCATATATCCCCATTCAATGGATGTAGACTGAGCGCCCAGGCCCAGGAAAGAGAAGCCGGCCAACTCCAGCATCATGCCGCCCACATCGGTGGCCGCGGTGATGACCAGTGTGGGAAGGGCTGACGGCACCATATAGCGCAGCAGGATGTCCCGCCTCCGGGTGCCGGATATCCGGGCAGCCAACACATAGTCCTGGTGCTTGACTTTCAGCACCAGACTGCGGGCCAGACGGGCGTATTTCGTCCAGCTGACTGCCATAATGGCCAGAATGGCGCTGGTCATACTGCCCCCCAACATACCGGCCAGGGCAATGGCAAGAGCCATACCGGGAAAGGAGACCATCATGTCGGCAACGCGCATGATGACGGTTTCCACCACACCGCCGGCATAGCCGGCCACAATTCCCAGAATACCGCCCACAAACAGAATACTGAGCACCAGCACCATGGTCGATAGAATCGAGGTTCTCGTACCGTAGATCACACGGGAAAACAGATCCCGCCCCATTTTATCTGTACCAAACCAGTGTTCCTTGCTGGGAGACTGCACTGCGTCCGCCAGAACGGAACTGTTGGGATCATGGGTGGCCAGAATGGGCGCCAGAATGGCTACCAGAATCATGGCCATAGCCATGAGCCCAAAAATCATAAAACGCTTTTTCGCAGCCGTCATGCCTGTAGCTCCTTTCTCAGCCGGGGATCCAGCCGATTATAAGAGAGATCCACCACCAGATTGACCGCCATATAGATCAGGGCAATCCAGAGTACATATCCCTGAATCAGCGGATAGTCTCTGGAGGTTATGGCAGAGATCGCCAAACTGCCCAGTGCCGGATAGGAGAAGATCACTTCCACCACAGCGGTACCGCCCAGCAGAGAGCCCAAAGACAGGCCCAGCATTGTGATGAGGGGCAAAACAGCGTTTGGTAGCACATGGTACCAGAGCACACACCGCTCCGACAGCCCCCGTGCCCTGGCTCCTGCCACATAGTCCTGGCGCAATTCCTCCAGAATTGCCGCCCGAACCTGGCGAGCGTATTTTCCCGCCATGGCAATGGCCAATGTCACAGCAGGCAAGATCAATCGCTGGAAATTCATCTGGTTGGACACCACCGGAAGCCAGCCCAGCTTCATGGCCACCAAATAGAGCAGCAGCAGGCCCACCCAGAAATTCGGCATGGAAATGCTGATAAATGTGGTGCCCCGCAAAAGATAATCCAGTAAGCTGTTCTGACGCAGAGCAGAACACACGCCGATGGGCACAGCTATCATTACCATGATCACCAGAGACAGCAGCGCCAGTTGGATAGTGGGCATGACCCGCTCCATCAAAAGCGTTGACACCGCTTCACCCTTTGAGTAAGAGGTACCGAAGTCTCCCCGGAGACAGTTGGCGATCCAGTTGCCGTACTGGATGAAAAACGGTTCATTCAGCCCCAACTCCTCCCTGGTCTGCTCCAACACTTCCTCTGACGGAATACTGCCGCTGACCGCATACATGGATCGGACGGGATCGCCCGGCGACACATACATCAGCAGAAAGCTTAAAAAGCTGACGCCCAGCAGCACCAGAAAAATGTGGGCAAGCCGACAGCCTATTTTTCGTTTCATATGCATTTTTCACCTCACGAAAGCCAATCATCGCTGCTGGGGTTTTCTCGATTTTTCCTGCAGGCCCAGTTGAAACAAAGCATTGGCCCAGGAACCGCATACCTTTTGCAGCCGCATACGGACTTCCGGCGGCACTTCCCTGCGGCCAGGCGGATGCCCCAACTGCTGCGCCATCTTCCATACCAACTCCAAGTCTGCCTCGGTCTGCAGATCCAGCTTCAACAGTCGATAGTAGCAGTCGTACAGTTCCTGTCGATGGGACGCCCGCCGTTTCTCCTTTCCCCGCTGTAGCGGAGCATTCACAAAAGGCGTGATGCGCCGAACCGGCTCCAGATCGATCTGATAGAGGACATTCCGCCATGAGCCAAACCGCCGGAGCAGGGATTCCCGTAGGCTTTGTTCCACTTCACTCCGAAGGGGCGCCCGATTCAGCCCTTCCGCAAGGGCTCTCAGTTCTTGGAGCATATGCCGTTCCTCCGCCTCTAAGTTTTCCACTTTCTGCAGGCGGACCACAATCGCATCCTCCACCCCCGCGGCAGCTAAAACCTCTCCCCAGGTTCGGTACCGTTTTTTCAGTTTTCGGCATATCTCCGGCAGCTCCGACGGATGCGGAATCCGGCCCAGCTGTTCTGCCATGCTCCGAATCTGATCGAGCATCTGCTGGTACTCTTCTTTCTTCTGTGACATTTGTTCTGTGGATATTCCACCCCGACCTGCCGATCGGCTTAACCCCGCTGCACGCAATGCCCCCGGCCAGTTTTTAAACCGGGCTTTCAGATAGGTTCGCAAGATCCAGTGTACCTCTCCCTGGGACGGAGAATGCCCCAGCTGCTGGGCACTTTGACGCAGAAGTTCCGACAGCTCATCATCAGAAAAAGATGCATAAAGCTGTGCGCCTTCCTCTGTATCAACGGAGTAGCGCGAACCGTCTTTTTCCTCGGTCTCTCCGTGGAGCCTGGAACCTTCCGCAATCATGCTGAGCACCATCTTTTTCTGTTCCTGCAGCTGGTTTTTGTTGTTTTCTCCCATCGTTTCTGTGTCCCTCCCTAAAAAAAACGGCTGTGAACCCGAAGATCCACAGCCGTTTTTCTGCGCAGCAAATACCAAGTGCAGCGTCCCACACCTGGCTGATCTCTTTTTGTAGGTCTTCTGACTTGCGCTTGGGGCAGGGGTTCCCTGCCTTCGCCGGTCTGCTCTGCCTTCTCAGGGCACGTCCCCAATGGCGAACTTTCGTTAACGAGCAGCGGACATCACGCATACAGCGGCGGTTACCGTCCGGGATTCTCACCCGATTCCCTTGTTCAGCCGCCCGGATCTTTTCCTGCGGCCACAAAAAGTTTTATGTGATTTTAGCATAAAAAAACGGTCTTCCCTCTTTGGAAAGACCGTATGGATACAAAACAGCTACGACTCCCAAAAAATGCTCTCTAATGTACGATCACTGCCGGCTGACGTCTTACGACGAATACGGTCTGTCGCGCCGGATTCCCACCGGCTTATGATAAAGAGCACCTGTATTGTGTTATACAAGTTTCTCATCGTATCTGCTTGCTATTCACTTTCGTGTTTTATTGTACCGCAATGCTTTGCTGATTGCAAGTAAAATTTTAACCGATAACATCTTGAAAATCATGCAGCCAAATGATTCTGGTTTTAATAATGCTTTTTCCCCATTTAAAACTTTGACGATGGTACCCCAATGCATCTCGCATTTGGCCATTCTCAAGTAGACTACCAGATGTTCATCTGATAAGTAACCTTTTTGCCTCCATGTTTTATGGGGGCAGATTTTTTTATTTACAAAAAGTTCAATTTTCCGTGGGCACAAACTGCCGTTTTGCGGTGCGTATTAAAGGAGAAGGACAAATGAAAGAACAGCACTGTGTATCGACGAAACAATTGTATAAATTCCTTACTGCCTGTGGCGGGAACTGGCGCAACACCATCCATATCTCTGCGCAGGAAGGCTGCACCGGTTGGCTGCTGGCTGCGGATCGGAATGGAGCGCCCGTGTTAATGCGCGTAGATGCATTGGAACGTGGGATACAGGAGCGGATCGATACCAACGAGTGCAGAGGCACTTTGACGGAATCAGCTTTTACAGATATTTTTGCACAATATCTGTGCTGGCAGTTGCCCACCACCAGCAGCACTCCCGCAGATACGCTGAACTTGTTGTCCGACCATAGTTAAAAGCACTGGAGGGTTCTTATGAAACGAGTCAATATCAAATGCCCCTATTGCGGTGCAACCGCTTATCTCCGGCCAGCCTCCGTTGCTTACGGGGAGCGGGCCATACCCGGGGCCAAACTCTACGTCTGCGGCAACTACCCTGCCTGCGACTCCTATGTGGCCGCCCACCGTGGCACACAACTGCCAATGGGGACTCTGGCCAACAAAGACCTGCGCCGCCAGCGCCAGGAAGCCCATACGGTATTCAATCAGTTATGGAATCGCGGTCTGATGACCAAACGTCAGGCCTATCTGTGGCTCCAGGCCAGGCTGGATCTTCCCGAATGCGAGGCACACATCGCCAAGTTTTCCGAAGTCCGCTGCCGCCTGGTCATCCATCTATGTCAACAATTTCTCGATGCCCAGCACCGGGCCGCTTAGGAGGGAACATTCCATGAAATACAATCAGCCTCTCACACCCGCACAGCAAAGCCTGGTGGAACAGCATACAACTCTGATCCATTGGACCATTCGCAAATACATCGACAGCAGAGAGAATATCTGCGGCCTGGGCTACGATGATGCCCCCATACCCGAATTGACGGACAGAAAAATCAGTCGTAAACTGGAATAGAAAGGAGCGATAAAAATGGAAGAGCAAAAGGACAAAAAAGGTGTGCCGCCACCTCGCTACGATACTGCCTTCAAAGCCGGCGCAGTGAAAATGGTAGCAGAGCAGGGACGGGACCCCAAGGAAGTTGCCCGAGACCTCGGCATTTGCATCGACACCCTACGGAGCTGGCTGAAGGCCTCCGGGATGCAGTTGGGCCAGGTGAGCCGCTACAACCGGGAACAGCAGCGGATCCGGGAGCTGGAAGCGGAGATCCGTACGCTGCGCAAGCAGCTGGGTGAGAAAGATGAGGTCATTGACATCCTAAAAAAATCCGTCGGCATCCTGTCGAAACCATAGTGGAAAAATACCGCTGCGTTCAGGCGCTGCACCGCCAGGGAGCCACTGTGGAACAGGCATGCCGGACCCTGGAGATCTCGCGCAGCGGCTACTATGATTGGCTGCATCACAAGCCCTGTATCCGTGAGCAGCGGAATCAAGCACTGAAACGGAAACTGGTGGAACTACACCAAAAATATCCTGCCCTGGGATTGGACAGCCTCTATCATTTGCTCAAACCGGATTTCGGCTGCTCTCGTAAGCGGGTACACCGTCAGATGCGCCTTGCCGGTATCTGTTCGGTCAGACATCGGGCCTATAAAGTCACAACCAACTCCCAGCACAGCCATCCCGTTGCATCGAATCTCCTCAAACGAAACTTCTTCTTTGAACGCCCAAATCAAGCCTGGGTGGGCGATATTACCTACATTCCCACCGGTGAGGGCTGGCCCTACGATGTTTACCCCGACATCCACGACCACGATGATCTGGGGCGGTATTACATCGAGAAACTGGACGCCATGCAGGTGCCGGAGCATCTGCGCAATTACATCGACTATGAGGCCTACGGACGGGACATCGCCCTGGAGGAAAGCGGCCAGTTCACCGACCTGGGCTATGTGCGGAACACCGGGGACAGTTTCCATGAGTATTACGATGGCGAGCGCGGCAGTATCCCGGAGGAATACCGGGTGATGACCTTCCAGGATGACATCCCCGAAGAAGAAATTTCGGAATGGGCCATGGACCTTGCCTACGATATGGACGAGTTTTTCCGGCAGAACGATCCGCAGTATGCCGCCGAGCACCCGGAGGAACATGCAGCGAAGGAAGAAATCTACGAGAACCTTTCCGATTGCCGTATTGCCTCTCTGGAAGAAAAGCTGAAGGCGTTGGGCCAGACCCCGGAGGACTACCTTCCCTCCGAACTGGAGAAGTTCAAGGAGGCTGTTGGCTACGAGGCATATTTGGATGTGGACCCGCAGGTGATCCGGGAGGCCATCGAAAACCCGGATCAGTCCCATGTGGACGAGATGCTGGCCTTTGCGGAACAGGCAAACCGAGAGTATGAGGCGGAGTTGTACGGTCAGCCAGCAGCGCCCACCCCGGACGACCGGGAGACCGGTGAGACGGTGCGGACCCCCAGGGGCACCTTCCATGTGACGGATATGAGCCGGGAACAGATGGAGGCGGCTGGATACGGTTTTCACCATGAGTCCGAGGATGGGAAGTATCTTATCATGGCCAACGGCAGCCGCGCCTTTGCCATCCCCAGCGGAGACGCCCCCGAACATACCGCGCCGGAGAAGATGACCGTCCTGGTGGTGGAGCCCATGAAGGAGCCCTATGTGAAGGAAATTGCCCCCGGCCTCCATGCGCTGCAAGCGGAGGTGGGCGGCGATATTGCTGCCTCCTATCCCTTTGACGATCCGGTGGGGCTGGTGCTGAACGACGAAGGCAAGCTCATCGGTCTGGACCTGAACCGTTCCCTCCGGGACGATCACGGAGAGATTTACGACATTGTGGCAGGCACCTTCCTGGTTGTGGGCTTGGGGCCGGAGAGTTTCGCGTCCCTGCCCCCGGACATGATCCAGAAGTACACCGAGCAATTCAAGCGGCCGGAGCTGTTCGCCAGCATCAACGGGCAGATCGTGTCCGTCCCTGTGGAACCGGAAAACCCGCTGCGCACGGCGGAAATGACCCTGGAGGACGACTATGGGATGATCGACGGGATCATCAACAACGGTCGCCGTGGTGAGGAACCGGAGAAAGCCCAAGGCGAGGCGCGCAGGACCACGCCGGAGAAAAAGCCTTCCATCCGGGAGCGGCTGGAGGACGCAAAGCGGGAGTGTGGGTCGCGAAAAGGCCCGGACAAGCCCACCCAGCAGAAGAAGCCCCCGGAGCTGGGCGACTTATGAGCCGGAGCAAGAAATGGCGTCTGGAATGGGCGTTCTTCCTGGGCGAGAACGGCAGGCGCCAGTATAACAAGCTCTGTAAGGGCTGTGTCCATCCCTGCAAGCAGAGCTTCCGGGCGGTGGTGTTGTCCTGTCCGCACTATCTTTCCCGCCGCTCCAAAAAGTGTGGGAATTAGGGTTCAAACAGGCGAAAAAATTGCCTGTGACGGCTTTTTCGTGTAGGGGCAGTATGATTGCAAGCAAGGCGTTTCTATATAGGAAATACGCCGGATTTTTACCTGTTTCAAACAAAAAGGGAGTGCCATCATTGGGCGTTATTGTCCAATGGTGACACTCCCTTTTTATTTTGTCGTTGGAAAATCGTAGTCGCTCTTGATGAATACTTTAGCCGGATGTATAATAAATGTATCTAAAGTCAAAATTAACCCTATGCAATTTGAAAGGTGTGATATTTATGGCCGCCAAAGCACAAGGCGCACCAACAAAAGAATTTTTTGTTGGAATGCTTACAAGAGATATTGAGCTGAGCGATGCCATTCTAGACTTGTTAGACAATTGCCTTGACGGTGTAGTGCGGCAAAAGAAAGGCATTGATAAAACAACAACCTCGGATTATTATGTAGGCTTTTTTTCCCACATTTTGGAAATGTCAAGAAATGTGCAGTCTGGAAACACCCAAAATCTGAAAAGCATGGTAATACAGCGCAGTTTTCCGAAGTGGAGCGTAGCGGAACGCAGGAAAACTGCGGCA
>NZ_JBQKJT010000026.1:0-29323 GCF_052117125.1 Candidatus Avoscillospira sp. LCP25S3_F1
TTGATTGCAGCGAGGGTCCACCTGTTCCCATTCCGAACACAGAAGTTAAGCTCGTTTGCGCCGAAAATACTTTGCGGGCGACTGCACGGGAAAATAGGTAATGCCAACACAAAAACCGCGAACTGGTTTCAGTTCGCGGTTTTTGCATTTTAATTTTCTATAAGCCATGGAAGCAGAAAGAACGGACAGACGAGTGACCAGCTCGTCTGTCCGTTCTTTAAAGGAAGTATTATGAGGGGAAAATGAAAAATGAAAAAGTTGTATCGCTTCTTGCATGATTATCATACCAAGGAGATATTAAATTTATAAGTGGGCAGATATTAAATAAGTATGAACTATTGTTGCGAACCTTTGGAAGAGCCCTGCGGATCTTCTGCGCGGCAGGCTTCCCATCAGAAGCACATGAAAAACTCAGCCAAAGACAGGAGAACGCCTCCGCCGGTGACCAGCCGGCAGAGGCGTTCATCCTATAACAAAAAAGAGGGAGAAAAATGAAAAAAGTCTATCGCTTCTTGCAGTATTATCATATCAGTTAAATATTAAATAAGTTAGAGGGCAGATATTACAAAAGCGTAAAATCATCAATGCAAATGTATGAACCGAACAGTTGTTCACAAAAATATAATAATTGGACGGCGGGAAAACCTATTGACATAGCAGGAAAACAGGCGTATATTGTAGTCACAAAGGTTAGCACTCTATGATTGAGAGTGCTAAAATCTATGAGAACGGCGGAGCATGGAAGGAAGTCGAAGGAACAGAAGGAAGTCGCCGCCGGAAAGGAAGGTCATTGCTTTATGAATGCACAGAAATATACGAAAAAATCCCTGGAAGCCATCCAGGGTGCCCAGGCCATCGCCCTGGAGCACGCCAACCAACAGATTGAGCAGAGCCATCTGCTGCTGGCCCTGCTGGAGCAGGAGAACGGACTGATTCCCCAGCTGCTGCAAAAGATGGGCGTGACGGTGGAAAGTCTGGAGGCGGCGGTCCGTCAGGAGATCGACCGGCTGCCCAAGGTCACCGGCTCCGGTCGGGAGGCCGATAAATATTATATTGCCCGGTCCGTGGACGATGTGTTCCAGGCCGCTGAGCACCTGGCCGATCAGATGAAGGATGAGTTTGTCTCGGTGGAACACCTGTTCCTGTCCATGCTGGACCATCCCGACAACGTACTGGGCCCCCTGTTCAAAACGTATCAAATCCACCGGGAAGACTGTCTGAAAACGTTGCAGACGATCCGCGGTAACCAGCGGGTCACCAGCGACAACCCGGAAGAGACCTACGACGCGTTGAAGAAATACGGTACCGACCTGGTGGAACGGGCCCGGCAGAACAAGCTGGACCCGGTCATTGGCCGAGACGATGAAATCCGAAATGTCATCCGGATTCTGAGCCGGAAGAGCAAAAACAACCCTGTCCTCATTGGTGAACCCGGCGTTGGTAAAACGGCCATTGCTGAGGGGCTTGCCCAGCGAATTGTCAAGGGCGACGTTCCCACAACCTTGCAGGATAAGACCATCTTCGCCCTGGATATGGGTTCTCTGATCGCCGGCGCAAAGTACCGTGGCGAGTTTGAGGAACGGCTGAAAGCCGTCCTCAGCGAGGTCAAGAAGTCTGAGGGCCGTATTATCCTGTTTATTGATGAGCTGCACACCATTGTCGGCGCCGGCAAGACCGAAGGCGCCATGGACGCCGGCAACCTGCTGAAACCCATGCTGGCCCGTGGTGAGCTGCACTGTATCGGCGCGACGACCCTGGACGAGTACCGGCAGTATATCGAAAAGGACGCCGCACTGGAGCGCCGGTTCCAGCCGGTCATGGTGGGTGAGCCCACGGTGGAAGACACCATTGCTATTCTGCGTGGCTTGAAGGAGCGCTATGAGGTGTTCCACGGCGTCAAAATCACCGACGGCGCCATTATTGCCGCCGCGACCCTGTCCAATCGGTATATCACCGACCGGTTCCTCCCCGATAAGGCCATTGACCTGGTGGATGAAGCCTGTGCCATGATTCGTACGGAAATTGATTCCATGCCCACGGAACTGGATGTCATCCAGCGGCGCATCATCCAGCATGAGATTGAGGAAGCTGCCTTGAAGAAGGAGGATGACGCCCTTTCCAAGGAGCATCTGGCGGAGATTCAAAAAGAACTGGCCGAAATGCGGGACGAGTTCAACGCCAAGAAGGCCCAGTGGGATAATGAAAAGAACGCCATCGGCAAGGTCCAGAAGCTCCGGGAGGACCTGGAAGCCGCCAACGCCGAATTGGAGAAAGCCCAGCGGGAGTACGACCTGGAGAAGGCCGCACAGCTGCAATACGGCCGGATTCCCGAACTGAAAAAGCAGTTGGAGGCCGAAGAGCAGATTGCGCAGGCAGGTAAGGAGCGGAGCCTGCTGCGGGATAAGGTCACCGAAGAGGAGATCGCAAGAATCATCCAGCGTTGGACCGGCATCCCCGTGTCCCGTCTGATGGAGGGCGAACGGGAGAAGCTGCTGGGGCTGGAGGAGATTCTTCACAAGCGGGTTGTGGGCCAGTATGAGGCCGTCCGGCTGGTCAGTGAGGCCATTCTCCGCAGCCGGGCCGGTATTGCGGACCCCAACAAGCCCATTGGCTCGTTCCTGTTCCTGGGCCCCACAGGCGTTGGTAAAACGGAGCTGGCCAAGACACTGGCGGAAGCCTTGTTCGACAGCGAGAAGAACATGGTCCGAATCGATATGAGCGAGTATATGGAGAAATACGCCGTATCCCGTCTCATCGGTGCGCCTCCCGGATACGTGGGCTATGAGGAAGGCGGCCAGCTGACGGAGGCTGTCCGCAGAAAGCCTTATTCGGTGGTGCTGTTTGACGAGGTCGAGAAGGCCCATCCCGACGTGTTCAATGTACTGTTGCAGGTGTTGGACGACGGTCGGATTACCGATGGCCAGGGCCGTACAGTGGACTTCAAGAACACCATCATTATCCTGACGTCCAACCTGGGTTCCCAATATCTGCTGGACGGCATCGAGGACAACGGCGAAATCTCCCAGGAGGCCCGGGAACAGGTCCAGGCGCTGCTGAAGCGGTCCTTCCGGCCGGAGTTCCTGAACCGTCTCGACGAGATCGTCTTCTATAAGCCCCTGACCCGGGAAAATATCACCAAGATCATCGACCTGCTGGCCGCCGACCTCAACAAACGGTTGGAGGATAAGCAGCTGACGGTGACGCTCACTGACGGCGCCAAGTCCTTTATTGTGGACGAGGCATATGACCCGGCGTTCGGCGCCCGGCCTCTGCGCCGGTACGTCCAGCATACGGTGGAGACGCTGCTGGCAAAGCGTATTCTCTCCGGCGAGGTGGAGCCCGGCGCCCACCTGACGGTGGACGTGGAAAACGGTGCATTGATCATCCGATAACCATCGCACCCAAAGTACAACTTTTATCGCTTTTCTGTCGAAGAAGCGGCAAGAGGGCGCACCGCAAATCTGCGGTGCGCCCTCTTTTAAATGTTAAGGGGAGAAGTTATGCGTGGGCGGCCTCTCGGATAGCGCCCACCATGTAGAGGGAGCCGTAAGCCAGAACCACACCGTCGGGCCCCGCCAGCTCCATGGCCTTCCGGACGCCGTCTTCGATGGTGTCCATGGCCGTTACCGGCTTGCCGAACTGTTCCAGATATGCCTTGAGATCGGCGGCGGACAGGGACCGGGGAGAGTCCGGGGTGACCGTGACAAATTCCCGGGCAAAGGGGGCCACATTGGAATACATACAGTGAAAATCCTTGTCGGCCAGCACACCGGTGAGGATGGTCAAAGGCCGACCGTTGAGATAGGCCCGAATGTTGGCCGTCAGGGACTCGATGCACTGGGGATTGTGGCCGCCGTCCACCAGGAACAGGGGAGATTTCCGCAGGACCTCAAACCGGCCCGGCCAGGACACGGTGGCCAGACCCTTGCGGACCTGCGCCTCCGTGATGTGGTAGCCCTTGGACTGCAACACCCCAATGGCGGCCAGCACCACGGCGGTGTTCTTCATCTGATGCTCGCCCAGCAGGGGCAGCTCGATGGCCGGATACCCGGCGGCATCAAAAACCTGGCCGCTCAGGTCGTGGGAAATGCTGTGCAGGGCGTCAAAGTCGGCCTTGACCAGCGTTGCGCCCACCGCCTTGCAGCGGTCCTCAAAGACGGACTCCACCGACGGGGTAGAGCGGTAGAGGACGGCAGTACCGCCGGCCTTGATGATGCCGGCCTTGGCCGAAGCGACTTTTTCCAGCGTGTCGCCCAGATACTCCGTGTGGTCCAGACCGATGTTGGTGATGACGGCCACCTCCGGCGTGTCGATGACGTTGGTGGAGTCCAACTCACCACCCATGCCCACTTCCAGAACCACGATGTCGCAGCCCTTGCGCTTGAAATACTCAAAGGCAATGCAGCTGACCAGCTCAAACTCCGTGGGATGGTCGGCCATGGCTTCGGCGTGGGGCCGTACAAACTCCGTCACGGCGGCCAGATCCTCGTCGGAGATCTCCACACCGTCCACCTGCATCCGCTCGTGGAACCGCAGAATATACGGCGAGGTGTACAGGCCCGTTTTGTAACCGGCCTGCCGCAGAATGGAGGCCGTCATGGCGGCGGTGCTGCCCTTGCCGTTGGTACCGGCGATGTGGACGAACCGCAGGGATTTTTCCGGGTTGCCCATGCGGTCCAACAGTTCCCGGGTGCGCTCCAGGCCGGGAACGCTGCCCTTCCAGCAGACGGAATGGATGTACGTCAGTGCTTCCTGCACGGTCATGGTTCAGACTTCCTTTCGTTTGGGAAAAAACAATCAATCATTATGGGGCTTGGCAGGCCACAGACCCACCCGATGGAATATACGGGAACGGAACAGCAGATCCGTCACAGCGGCTTCCACCACCAGTGTCAGAGCGAACTGGAGGCTGCGGGCGGCCAGGCGGGTGAAAAATGCCACCATAAAGACGCCGTCCTTGGAATAGACATAGGTAAGGGCCGCGCTCTGGTAGAGGATAGAGCCCAGGACCACAGCGGGCAGGAAAGCCAGAAGAACGCGGAAGAAGGACGTCTTGCGGCTGAGCCAGCCCCGGAAGACGCCGCCGCACAGACCATAGAGGATGGGCGGCAGGGCAAAGAGGGGATTGTACCCGTAGCCGGAGAAGAGACATCCGATCATGTCGGAGCCGAAGCCCACCAACGCGCCGGGGACGGGTCCGAACAGGGCGCCGGCCAGGAAGATGGGGACCGCTTCAATGGAGAAGCGGACATCGGCGGCCGGCATGGGGACAATGAGGCGGGCCAGGACCACCTGCATGGCAGCCAGCAAGGCGCAGAACACCAGGGTGCGCGTGGTCATGGTACGGGTGGATACGGTGGCCGCGGCGGCCGGGGAAGGGATTTTGGGCATAAAAAAAGCCTCCGTTTCTTTGGAGGAGGTTGGGGTGGATATTCGGACAATGCCAGACCCAAAGGTAGACTGGGACTCTTGCTTAGGCGGTTGCGAACCCAGCATCGCGAGGCACGGCCCCTTCGCCCGGCGGCAACCTCCCATCCAACCGGTACTTGACGCGCTGGTTCTACTCCCTGCAGCATTATTACGAGCACATTGTAGCGGCTTTGCAGGGAAATAGCAATAGGAATTGAAAAAATTTTCAAAAAAAGGGGAACGGTCTGCGTCGCAGTCCGTCCCCCGGCGGTTATTTCACGAATTTGTCGATGGCCTGACAGAGATTTTCAATGGCCTCTTGGTCATTGTCCTCCACGGCGTCCACAATGCAGTGCTGGATGTGGTCCTGGAGAATGACCTTGCCCACGTTGTTGATGGCCGAGCGGACAGCGGCAATCTGCACCAGGACTTCCGAACAGTCCCGTCCGTCCTCCACCATTTTTTTCACCGATTCCAGATGGCCGATGGCCCGGGACAGCCGGTTGAGCACGGCCTTGGTGTTTTCGTGGACATGGGGGTGACCGCCGTGGCTGTGGACATGCCCCGCACCGTCGCCGTCGTGGCTGTGGGCGATGCCGCGGGCATGGAGATCATCGTGGTCATGGGTGTGCTGCTCCATGGAAAGGTCTCCTTGCAGGTGTAGTTTTGGCTATTATAGCACACCACTGGGAAAAAGGCAAAGGAAATCTTGCAGTTTGTACGGAATAGATTGAGATTCAGCGGAATATATGGGGGGAGGGGGGATATTTTGTTGGAAATGTAATTAAAGGAACCATGACATTTTTTTGACAAACGAGGTGGCTTGCTGTATAATATGAGCAAAATCTTTCAGGCTCGCAACAGAGCCGCCCAAGGAGCGCTGACTATGCATCTCGATCACGATCATCCCCATACCCATCCCCACGATCATGAGCACCCCCACGACCACGGCTGCGGGGAGCACATCCACTGCGGCGAGCACCACGACTGTGCCGGCTGCGGCCAGAACGTGGACCCCAGGACGGAGCTGATGGCCCTTATGCGCTACATGGTGGGTCACAACACCCAGCATGCCAATGAGCTGGCGGGCCTTGCAAAAAAGCTGGACGACATGGGCGATCACACCGCCTATGAGCAGGTCATGCAGGCTGTGGCCGACTTCGAGAAGGGCAACCTGCGCCTGTCCACGGTGCTGGCCTCCCTGGACCACCAGTAAGGAGGCGATATACGATGTGTCTTTCCACCGTTTATAACGGCGCCATTGCCGACGACCGGATGCTCATGAGCAACGTCCAGCAGATTCTCTGCCAGGGCGATACCGTGACCCTCACCGATATTCTGGAGCGCCAGATCACCGTGGAGGGCCATATTGAGATGGCCGACCTGGTCAACGGCAAGGTCATCATCGCACCCAAGTCCTGAGGGGAGCGCCCATATGGCAGAATACGAAGTGGTACGGGAAATCGCCAACAGCTGTTCCCGCAACCAAATGCGCGACGTATTTTTTGAAGAGGTGGAGACCGACGACCCCGAACAATACGTCCGGTCTCTGATCCGTGGCAAGGAGCTGCACCTGGAGCAGCAGGAGCTGCCCGACGGCGCCCGGTGCATCTATGTGGAGTGCGACGGGCTGTTCCAGAAGTTTCTGTTTACGCCCCTGTAAAAACCGGCTGGCGGGGCGAAAATTCCTGCTTTTTGGGCATTTTACTCCTTGCCAATTCCAGGAGCATGTGGTAACATTACCACGTATTGAACTGTCTTTACACCGTGGTGAAGCGACGCTTTTTTGCGGTTTAAGGAAATTCTGTTTTACGACTTATATTGGAGGGTATCCCAATGTCTGTAACTGAAATCTTTGAAAATCGTTCCGCATTTTCCTTTGAAGTGTTCCCCCCCAAGACCGACGCCGGCATGCAGAAGCTGTGCGGTGAAGGCGGCGTGCTGGATCAGCTGTACACGCTGCATCCCGACTACATCTCCTGCACCTACGGCGCCGGCGGCACCAACGTGGGCCTGAACCTGGAGGTCCTCAAGAAGATCAAGAAGGACGGCAAGTGCACCCCCGTCACCCACTTCACCTGCATCGGCAACACCAAGGACGGCATCCGGGAGCAGCTCCAGACCTACCTGGACAACGGCATCAACCACATGCTGGCTCTGCGCGGCGACCTGCCCTTCGGCTGGACCGGCACCGGCGGCGACCTGCACTACGCCACGGAGCTTGTAAAGTTTGTCCGTCAGGAGTTCGGTGACAAGTTCACCATCGCTGTGGCCGGCTCCCCCGAGGGCCACATCGCCTGCCGCAGCCTGGAGGCCGACATCGCCTTCCTGAAGCAGAAGCAGGACAACGGCGCCGACTACATCATGACCCAGCTGTGCTGGGATATGGATCAGTTCCGCTACTGGATGGACGCCATCCGTGCCGCCGGTATCTGGATGCCCGTGGACGTGGGCATCATGCCTGTGCTGGACATGGCCGCCACCATCAACATGGCTCTCAGCCGCAACGGCTGCGTCATGCCCCGTGAACTGTGCGAGCTGATCTCCAAGCACTGGATTTTCCCCAACCCCTTCGACAAGGAACCCTTCGACGCCGCCGCCGCTCAGAAGAAGGCGGACTTCAAGGAGGCCGGCATCGAGTATACAATTCGCCAGATCGACGAGTACCGCGCCTGCGGCATCGACGGCATCCACCTGTATGCCCTCAACAAGTTTGAGGATGTGGCCCGGATTGCCAAGGAAGCCGGTATTATTGACCTGATCTGAGCATCCAAACCCAGCGGGCCGGGCGTCGTATGACTCCCGGCCCGTGAAAAGGAGCTTATACCCATTATGGCAACACATACCATTGCTGTCGCCGGCAAAGGCGGCGTCGGCAAGACAACCATCTGCGGCATGATCATCGATCAGCTGGCACAGCAGAAAAAAGGCCCCATCCTGGTGGTGGACGCCGACGCCAACTCCAACCTCAATGAGGTGCTGGGCGTCGAAGTGGAGACCACCCTGGGCTCCATCCGTGAGGAGATGGCCCAGGCAGAGCTCCACGGCACCGTCCCCGCCGGTATGACCAAGCAGGACTACGCCGAAATGAAGTTCTCCGACGCCCTGGTGGAGGAGAAGGATTTCGATATGCTGGTCATGGGCCGCACCCAGGGCAAGGGGTGCTACTGCTACGTCAACGGCGTGCTCAAGGCCCAGGTGGACAAGTACGTCAACAACTATCGCTATATGGTCATCGACAACGAGGCGGGCCTGGAGCACATCAGCCGCGGCACGCTGCCCCATGTGGAAACCATGCTGCTGGTCAGCGACTGTTCCCGCCGGGGCATCCAGGCGGTGGCCCGCATCGCGGAGATGGTGGACGAGCTGGAGCTGAAGCCCAACACCATGAAGCTCATCGTCAATCGCGCCCCCGGCGGCGTCCTCAACGACGCGGTCCGCGAGGAGATCGACAAGCATGGTCTGGTCCTGGCCGGCGTTCTGCCCCAGGATGAGACGGTCTACGAGTATGACTGCGAAGGCAAGCCCAGCTCGAAGATCCCGGAGACGTCGCCGGTGAAGGTGGCGCTCCACAAACTTATGGAAGATCTTGATCTTTAAATACATTCAAACTTTTTAAGGGGGATAAACACTATGGCATTCGTTCCCAAGGTGCAGGCTTTCTCTGCCCATATCAATGCTGTGACGCTGGGCACTGGCGACAACAGCATCGTTCTTGGCGGTGGAAATACCCTGCCCTTCTACACCTTCGACGCTCCCACGGAGAACGCTCCCAAGGTCGGTATCGAGGTTTCTGACCTGGGTCTGGAGAACTTCCAGGCTCCCGGCTTCAAGGAGTTCTACGCCGGCTGCAACACCATGGCTGAGATGGCCAAGAAGGCCGAGACCGTGGAGGGTGCTTCCTTCATCGCGCTGTCCTTCGAGGGCGCCGATCCCAACGGCCACAACAAGTCCGTTGAGGAATGTGTCGCGCAGGCCAAGGAGGTCGCCGCCGTTGTGACCAAGCCTCTGGTTGTCCTGGGCTGCAAGAACGCTGAGAAGGACGCCGCTCTGCTGGGTGCTCTGGCTGAGGCGCTGCAGGGCAAGAACGCGCTGTTCCTGTCCGCTACCGAAGAGGATTACAAGTCCATCAGCGCCTCCGTCGCCATGGCTTACAGCCAGAAGGTCGGCGCCGAGTCCGCCGTGGATATCAACCTGGCCAAGCAGCTCAACGTTCTCATCAGCCAGATGGGCGTGCCCGCCGGCAGCGTTGTCATGAACGTTGGTTCCGCCGGCGCCGGTTACGGCTTCGAGTACGTGTCCTCCACCCTGGACCGCGTCAAGGCCGCTGCCCTGGCTCAGAACGACAATATGCTGCAAATGCCCATCATTACGCCCATCTCCACTGAGACCTGGGGCCTGAAGGAGTCCATCATGCCTGAGTCCGAGATGCCCGAGTGGGGCCCCGCGGAAGAGCGCGGCATTGAAATGGAAATCACCACTGCGGCCGCTTGCCTGGCTGGTGGTTCCGATGCTGTCATCCTGGCGCATCCCGCTTCCATCGCGGCTATCACCAAGATGATCGACGCTCTTGTATAATCAGGAAGGAGGATACATAGAATGGCTGTAAAAGGTCTCGATATTTTCAAGCTGTCTCCCAAGACCAACTGTAAGGAGTGCGGCAGCCCCACTTGCATGGCGTTCTGCATGAAGGTCGCCCAGGGCGCCGTCTCTATCGATAAGTGCCCCCACATGAGCGCGGAGGCCATTGCCCTGCTGTCCGAGGCCACTGCACCTCCCATGAAGTCCCTGGAGGTCGGCGCCGGCGACAACGTCCACAAGCTGGGCGGCGAGACGGTCCTGTTCCGTCACGAGAAGACTCTGGTGTCCAAGAACCTGTTCGCCGTGCCCGTCTGCACCGGCATGGACGACGCCACTGTGGATGCCAAGCTGGCTGACCTGGCCAAGATCGACTACGAGCGTATCGGCGAGCGTATGACCGTGGAGTTCGTGTTCGTCAACTATAACGGCGAGGGCGCCGACAAGTATGTGGCGCTGGTCAAGAAGGCTGCCGCCGCCAACCGTGCGCTGATTCTGAACTGCGCCGACGCCGATGTGGCCAAGGCTGCTCTGGCCGAGTGCAAGGACGGCAAGCCCATCCTGTGCGGCGCCAACAAGGACAACTGGCAGGCCATGAACGCGGTTGCCACTGAGGCCGGCGTGGTCCTGGGTGTCACCGGCGCTTCCCTGGAGGAGATGCACGACGTGCTGGCCGCGCTCGAGGGCGCCGGCAACAAGAACCTGGTGGTCGACGTCACCGGCGCCGATGCCAAGGAGACCTTCAAGAACGCCGTGCTGCTGCGCCGCTCCGCTCTGAAGGATGGCGACCGTACCTGCGGTTATCCCTCCATCGTCAACCTGGCCAAGATCGCCAAGGGCGACCTGCACCTGCAGACCGCTCTGGCCTCTGTGTTCACCATCAAGTACGGCTCCATCATCGTCATGGAGACCATGACCTATGCGGAGGCTCTGCCCCTGTACGGCCTGCGTCAGAACGTCTACACCGATCCGCAGAAGCCCATGAAGGTGGCTCCCGGCATCTACCCCATCAATGGCGCTACGCCCGACGATCCCTGCATGATGACCGTCGACTTCGCCCTGACCTACTTCCTGGTGTCCGGCGAAATCGAGCGTTCCAAGGTGCCGATCAACCTGATCATCACCGACGCTTCCGGTATGTCCGTTCTGACTGCCTGGGCTGCCGGTAAGTTCTCCTCCTCCACCATCAAGAAGAACTTTGACGAGATGGACATCGCCGGTAAGATCAACAACCGGACCCTGGTCATCCCCGGCAAGGTCGCCGTCATGAAGGGCGAGATCGCCGACAAGCTGCCTGAGTGGAACGTGGTTGTCGGTACCCGCGAGGCCGTTGAGATCGTCAAGTTCCTGAAGGACGGCGAGCACATCAAGGCTGCCGAGGCCGTTGCTGCGAACAAGCCCAAGGATGCCGGCAAGAAGGTGGAGGAAGTCAAGGAGGATGCTCCCATCGACTTCTCCAAGCTGGTGTACCCCGAGATCAAGGTCGTGCCCCAGGAAGTCACCTACAAGGGCCACAACCCCGAGTCCAAGAAATTCGTCACCATCGGCGAGCGCATCCACTGCATCAGCCCCGTCATCCGCGAGGCTATGGCGACCTTCAACCCGGAGCCCATCCTCAAGCGTGCTGCCGAGCAGATCGCTGCCGGCGCCACCTATCTGGACGTCAACATCGGTCCTGCCGAGTCCAACGGCCCCGAGCTGATGACCTGGGCTGTCCGCCTGCTGCAGGAGAACTTCAACAACGTTCCCCTGGCGCTGGATACCGCCAACAAGAAGGCCATCGAGGCCGGTATCGCCGTGTACAACCGTACCAACGGCAAGCCCATCGTCAACTCCGCTGACGCCGGATCCCGTATCTCCAACATCGACCTGGCTGCCGCCAACGATGCCATTGTCATTGCCCTGTGCTCCGCCGACGGCATCGCCAAGGACAACGACGAGCGTATGACCCACTGCCACCACATGCTGGATCGCGGCATGTCCCTGGGCATGGAGGCCGACGACCTGTGGTTCGACCCCCTGTTCCTGGTCGTCAAGGGCATGCAGGAGAAGCAGATGGACGTGCTCAACGCCATCAAGCTGTTCTCCGACGAGGGCCTGAAGTCCACCGGCGGTCTGTCCAACAACTCCAACGGCGCCCCCAAGAACGTCCGTCCCATCATGGACTCCGCTCTGGTGGCTATGTGCATGATGCAGGGTCTGACCTCCGCCATCGTCAACCCCTGCGACCAGCGTCTGATGGAGACCATCAAGTCCTGCGATATCTTCAAGAACAACGAGCTGTACTCCGACTCCTACCTGGAGATCTGATTCGCTCACCCCATCAGTTCACGCATTGCCGCGGGGAACGGGCGGCGTAAGCCGCCTGTTCCCCGCGCTTTTTCCACATGCAGATGGGGAAAGGCGGGGACTGGTTCGCAATTGAAAAAAAGGAGGAAATAAACTATGAGTGTTTTAACCGATCTGATCTACGGCGGTTCCAATGCCGTAGCTGGTTTGACCGAAGGGGCTGTCAACGAGGCCATCGCCAAATATGGCGCCGACCAGAAGATTGCGTTTCCCGACACGGCCTATTATTTCCCCACCATCTACGCAGCCACCGGCGTCAAGGTGACGACTCTGGGCGATCTGCCCGCCTGTGTGGGCGTCCTCAAGAGCCTGATCTCCAACAAGGAGGACCTGGGCGAAGCCCTCAATGCGGGCCTTGCCACGGCCGTGGGTGCGGAGATCCTGGAAGCCCTCAAGTATGTGGAGGGCGGCGACCCCTATGCCAACGAATCCGGCATCGGCTTTGTGCCGGACCCCGTCATCCGCTCCCTGGGCGTACCGCTGGTCACCGGCGATATTCCCGGCGTGGCCGTGGTCCTGGGCAAGGCTGCCGAGGCGTCTCAGGTGGCCAATGTGGTCAAGGATTACCAATCCAAGGGCCTTATGACCTTCCTCATCGGCGACTGCATCGAGCAGGCTGCCGAGCAGGGCGTCAAGATGGGCCTGGAGCTTCGCGTGGTGCCTCTGGGCCACGATGTCACGGCCGTCATCCATGTGGTCACCGTGGCAATTCGCGCCGCGTTGATCTTCGGCAATGTCCAGCCCGGCGATCTCCAGGGGTTGCTGGCCTACACCAAGGAGCGTGTCCCGGCGTTTGTCAACACCTTCGGCGAGCTGAACAATGTCGTCGTCTCCGCCGGCGCCGGCGCCATCGCCCTGGGCTTCCCCGTCATTGTGGATGTGGACCTGGGCGAGAACCAGGTACCCGGCGCGCTGGAGTCCGTCACCGACCATACTATGACGGTGAAGCACTCCCTGGAGCTGCGGAACATCAAGATCAAGGTCAAGGAGCTGCCCATCCCTGTGGCCTTTGCCTCGGCCTTTGAGGGCGAGATCATCCGTAAAGCCGACATGAAAGTGGAGTTCTGGTCCGCCAAGAACACCACCTGTGAACTGGTGACCATGCGGGATCTGGATCAGGTGGAGGACCACAAGATCACCCTGGTAGGCCCCGACATCGATTCCGGCGAGACAGAATACGCCCTGGCAACCTATATCGAAGTGGCCGGTCCCAAGATGCAGAAGGACTTCGAGGCCGTCATCGAGCGGAAAATCCACGCCTGGTTCAACTACATGGAGGGCGTCATGCACACGGGCCAGCGGAACCAGTTCCGTATCCGTATCAGCAAGGACGCCTATGAAAAGGGCCTGCGCATGAAGCACTTCGCAGAGGTCCTGTACGTCATGATTATGGATGAGTTTGACGCCGTCGTGGATAAGTGCCAGGTCACCCTGGTCACCGACCCGGTGGAGGCCAAGCGCATTCTGGACGAAGAGGCCATGCCCGCCTATAACGCCCGCGACGAGCGTCTGGCGTCCATGACCGATGAGAGTGTGGACCATTTCTACACCTGTACCCTGTGCCAGTCCTTTGCCCCGGCCCACTGCTGCGTGGTCACCCCCGAGCGCCTGGGCCTCTGCGGCGCCGTGTCCTGGCTGGATGCCAAGGCCACCAAGGAACTCAACGACGCCGGTCCCTCTCAGCCCATCAGCAAGGAAGGCTGCACCGACCCCATCAAGGGCTACTATCCCGACGTGGACCGCATGGTCAACGAGGCATCCCACGGCGCGCTGGAGCATGTGAGCCTGTACTCCATCATGGAGGACCCCATGACCTCCTGCGGCTGCTTCGAATGCATCTGCGGCATTGAGCCGATGAGCAACGGCGTGGTCATCGTCAACCGGGAATTTGCCGGTATGACCCCCACGGGCATGACCTTTGGCGAGCTGGCTTCCATGACCGGCGGCGGCGTCCAGACCCCCGGCTTCATGGGCCATGGCCGTCACTTCATCTCCTCCAAGAAGTTCATGTACGCCGAGGGCGGCGTAGAGCGTATCGTCTGGATGCCCAAGGAACTGAAGGATGATGTGGCGCCCAAGCTCAACGCCACGGCCAAGGAACTGTATGGCATCGATAACTTTACCGACATGATCGGCGACGAGACCATCTGTGAGGACGCCGAGAGTCTGCTGGCATTCTTGCAGGAGAAAAACCATCCCGTTCTGGGCATGGACCCGCTGATGTAATCGCATTGAATCCCGTAGGGCGGGGGAACGCCCCCGCTCTACGGGTCGGGCCATCGCAAGATAAAGTTTTTAATCAACTTTTTTTCAAAAAAGTTGCAGGGGTCCCGGGGGCAGCGCCCCCGGTCGCCCCGCGTACGGGGCGAAACATCCGCCCGCCGCAGCGGGCGAACTCCATCCAATCGTCCGCAGCGCCGTCCGCAGACGGCGCAATCTCCGGCGGCTGGTTACAGCCGCCATGGCTCCTGCGGCCCCCGGATGGGGGCACGGGGGAGCCATTCCCCAAACCATTCTCCCCGCCAACCCCACCACGTTCCGGACTATGGGAAAGGGCAGGGGAGCCCTGCCTGTTCCCATGGACCGGTCTTTCCACGGTCCCTAAAGCATATCATATGAAACTGAGGTAAATCCCCATGTATGAAGTCATTTTCCAATTTGAAGACGGTCAGCAGGTGAAGATTTCCGCCCAGGAGGGGGCAAATCTCCTGGAGCTGGCCAGAAGCGCCAATGTGGCCATTGACGCCCCCTGTTCCGGCAACGGCTCCTGCGGCAAATGCCGTGTGAAGCTGGTATCCGGCACGGTAAACGCCATGCCCACCTCCCATATCTCCGATGAGGACCTGGCCGACGGGTGGCGGCTGGCCTGCGGCAGCACCGTCTGCGGCGATGTGACGGTGCTGGTGCCTGATATCGCCTCGGCCTACCAGAGCCGCATGAAGACGGCGGACCTGAGCAGCGGCGAGGAAATCGCCATCTTTGAAAAGCTCATGGCCGATGTCACCGCCGCCGGTGTGGACTTCTCCAATGAGTTCACTACCGTGGAACTCCAAATGGACGCGCCCAGCCTGGACGACACCATGCCGGACAACGAGCGCATCACCTGGGCGCTGGAGGCGGCCCTGGGCGTGGAGCATGTGGAGATTCCCTTCGACTGTATGCTCCATCTGGCCCACCGGCTCCGGGAGGATCATTTCCATGTGTTTGCCTCGGGCCTGCGCAAGGGCAATACGTTCCGGCTGATGGACGTCCACGCCAAGGAGATGCCCATGTGTGCCGTAGCCATCGATATCGGTACCACCACCGTTTCCGCCGTTCTCATGGACCTGAAAACCGGCAAACTCCTGGCCAAGGCCTCCTCCGGCAACGGCCAGATCCGCTACGGTGCCGACGTGATCAACCGCATCATTGAGCAGGGCAAGCCCGGCGGCCGGGCAAAGCTGCAAAAGGCCATTGTGGATGAAACGCTGAATCCCATATTGAAAGCCCTGTGCCGCAGCGCCGGTGTGGCAAAGGAGCGGATTCTCCGCATGTGCGTGGCCTCCAACACCACCATGAACCATCTGCTCCTGGGCGTGGAGGCCGACTGGGTCCGTATGGAGCCGTATATTCCCAGCTTCTTCCGCTGGCAGGGGCTGAAAGCCGCCGATCTGCGGCTCTATGCCCACGGCGACGCCGATGTGGTCCTGTCCCCCAACATCGGTTCCTATGTGGGCGGTGATATCACCGCCGGCGCACTGGCCAGTCTGTTGTGGGATAAGGACGAGTTTACTCTGTTTATTGACCTGGGCACCAACGGCGAACTGGTCTTCGGCAATCGGGACTTCATGATGTCCTGCGCCTGCTCCGCCGGTCCCGCCTTTGAGGGCGGCGATATCTCCTGCGGCATGCGGGCCACCGACGGCGCCATTGAGGCCATCACCATCGACAAGGACACCATGGAGCCGACCCTGTCCATCGTGGGCGAGCCGGGCCAGAAGGTGGTGGGCCTCTGCGGCTCCGGCATCATCGACCTGATCAGCGAGCTGTACCGCTGCGGCATCATCTCCGCCAAGGGCCAGTTTGTCCGGGAGGGCCAGCGGGTCCGCCGCGACGAGCACGGCACGGGCCGCTATGTGTTGGCCTTTGAGAACGAGTCGGCCACGGGCCGGGAGATCTCCCTCAATGAGGTGGATATCGACAGCTTCATCCGGGCCAAGGGCGCCATTTTCTCCGCCATTGACACCATGCTGTCCTCGCTGGACATGGACGTGTCGGTGCTGGAGCATGTCCTGGTGGCCGGCGGCATTGGCAGCGGCATCAATATGAAAAACGCCGTCAATATCGGTATGCTGCCGGATATCCCCCTGGAGAAGTTCGCGTATATCGGTAATTCCTCCCTGGCGGGCGCTTACGCCATGGCCCTGTCCACCCACGCCGAGGAAAAGACGTATGAACTGGCCGCCAATATGACGTATCTGGAGCTGTCCACCAACCCCGGCTACATGGACAATTTTGTGGCCGCCTGCTTTATCCCCCACACCAACGGGTCCCTGTTCCCGTCCAGCCATCAGGAGGTCTGAAATGGAAGTCGAAAACAATAAGGAACTGGTGCCCTTCGGCCACTACTGCGACCAGTGGAAAGAGATGGACCCGGCGGCCCGCAGCGCCGAGAGCGGCGTACCCTACGACGCGGAAACCGGCACATTCACCGTGACGATGCTGGGGGTGACCTATCATCTCCACTGGCCGGAATTCTCCATTGCGGCCGACGGGGGAGCGGGCTTTGCATTAAACAACATCCCCGCCCAGATTTTGCTGATGCGGTACGTTATGGAGTCCAAGCCGGTACCCTTTGGCGGCAAATTCCTGACCTTCCGGGAAATGCCCTGGGGCGATGTGTACATCAAGCCCTTCACGGGCCGCTGCCTGACCCGGGCGGCGTTCACCTTCGGCACCCGCCTGCCCGCTTTCCGCGCCGCCATGGAGAAGATGGGCGCCACCAAGGTGGAACACGGCGACGCCGGGTATCAGGTGGAATTTCTGCCGGGACTCTTTATGCAGCTGCTGGTGTGGGAGGGGGACGACGAGTTCCCGCCCAACAGCCAGATCCTGTTTTCCGATAATTTTGCCGAGGTGTTTGCAGCCGAAGACCGGGTGGTCTGCGCCGACATTCTCATCGGTGATGGAAAATGTCATATGTGAACAGAGATTTCATAATAATTTTGTGCAATTAGTGACTTGCCCTTTGTATAAAAAAAGCGTATACTTTTCATGTCGATAAAAAACTATCGAATAGTTTTCAGCCTGACAAAAAATTAGGCAGATAGCCCGCAGGAGGGCTTAAATCCAGTCTGTTCTGAGTCAAACCAACGGCTCACTACAAATATTTTTTAGGGAGTGTCCCAACTATGTTCAAGACTGATATCGAGATCGCTCAGGAAACTACCATGTTGCCCATCCAGGAGATCGCCAAGGCCGCCGGCGTTGACGAGAAGTACCTGGAGCAGTACGGCAAGTACAAGGCAAAAGTTGACTATAATCTGCTCAACGAGATCCAGCGCCCCAACGGCAAGCTGGTTCTGGTGACCGCTATCAACCCCACCCCCGCCGGTGAGGGCAAGACGACCACGACTGTCGGTCTGGCTGACGGCCTGAAGAAGCTGGGTAAGAACGTTCTCGTCGCCCTGCGTGAGCCCTCTCTGGGCCCCGTGTTCGGCGTCAAGGGCGGCGCTGCCGGCGGCGGCTATGCCCAGGTCGTTCCCATGGAGGACATCAACCTGCACTTTACCGGCGACTTCCACGCCATCGGCGCTGCCAACAACCTGCTGGCCGCCATGCTGGATAACCATATCTACCAGGGCAACAAGCTGAACATCGACCCCAGAAGAATCACCTGGAGACGCTGCGTCGATATGAACGACCGTCAGCTGCGCTTTGTCCTGGACGGCCTGGGCGGCCGCGTCAACGGCGTGCCCCGTGAGGACGGCTACGACATCACCGTTGCCTCCGAGATCATGGCTGTGCTGTGCCTGGCCTCCGACATCACCGATCTGAAGGCCCGTCTGAGCCGCGTCATCGTCGGCTACACCTACGATGAGAAGCCCGTCACCGCCGGTGATCTGAACGCTGCCGGCGCCATGACCGCTCTGTTGAAGGACGCCCTGAAGCCCAATCTGGTTCAGACTCTGGAGCACACCCCGGCGTTTGTCCATGGCGGTCCCTTCGCCAACATCGCCCACGGCTGTAACTCCGTCACCGCCACCAAGATCGCCATGCGTCTGTCCGACTACTGCATCACCGAGGCCGGCTTCGGCGCCGACCTGGGCGCAGAGAAGTTCCTGGACATCAAGTGCCGTATGGCCGGTCTGACCCCCTCCGCCGTCGTGGTCGTGGCCACGGTCCGCGCCCTCAAGTACAACGGCGGCGTGCCCAAGGCTGACCTGGGCCAGGAGAACCTGGAGGCGCTGGAGAAGGGCCTGCCCAACCTGCTCAAGCACGTTTCCAACATCACCAATGTCTACAAGCTGCCCTGCGTGGTTGCCATCAACCGCTTCCCCCTGGACACCGAGGCCGAGCTGAAGCTGGTCGAGGACAAGTGCAAGGAGCTGGGCGTCAATGTGGCTCTGTCCGAGGTTTGGGCCAAGGGCGGCGAAGGCGGCATTGCGCTGGCCAAGGAAGTGATCCGTCTGGTGGAGGAGCCCAACGACTTCACCTTCGCCTACGAGCTGGATATGAGCATCGAGGACAAGATCACCGCCATCGTGCAGAAGATCTACGGCGGCAAGGACGTGGCGTTCACCCCCAATGCCCAGAAGCAGATCAAGACCCTCACGGAGCTGGGCTACGACAAGCTGCCCATCTGCATGGCCAAGACCCAGTACAGCCTGTCCGACGATCCCTCCAAGCTGGGTGCTCCCAAGGACTTCACCGTCACCGTGCGCAACATCAAGGTTTCCGCCGGCGCCGGCTTCCTGGTTGCCCTCACCGGTGAGATCATGACCATGCCCGGTCTGCCCAAGGTTCCCGCTGCCGAGCGCATCGACGTGGACGCCACCGGCAAGATTTCCGGCCTGTTCTAATCGATTCCCAAAACTGCAAATTGCCACGGCAGCACCGGCAAATTCGCCGGTGCTGCCCCCAACATATGATATTTTTGAAACATATTGGAGGAACCCATGGAGTTTACCAAGAGAAGCTGTGAAGAGTTTGTGGAGGTTCTGGCCTCCAACGCTCCCGTTCCCGGCGGCGGCGGCGCCGCGGCCCTGGTCGGCGCCATCGGCACGGCCCTGGGCAACATGGTCGGCTCTCTGACCGTCGGCAAAAAGAAATATGCCGATGTGGAAGAGGAGATGCAGGCCCTCAAGGCCAAGTCCGACGCGTTGCAGCGGAAGCTGCTGGACCTGGTGGCGCAGGACGCCGTCTGCTTTGAGCCGCTGGCCAAGGCCTACGGCATTCCCAAGGACGATCCCGACCGGGACCGCATCCTGGAGGAGGCAACGGTGACGGCCTGCTCGGTCCCCATGGAGATCATGGAGACCTGCTGCGAAGCCATTGACGTCATCAAGACCTTTGCAGAGAAAGGTTCTCGCCTGGCCGTCTCCGACGCCGGCTGCGGCGCTGCCTGCTGCAAGGCCGCGCTCTTGAGTGCTAGCCTCAATGTGTTCATCAATACCAAGTCCATGAAAAACCGGGAAAAGGCCGAAGAGCTGAACGAAAAGGCCAACGGTATGCTGGACCAATACTGCGCTCTGGCCGACGAGATTTTCGCGGCGGTCCGCGCAAACTTTTAATGAAACGGGCCCCGCGGCACGTGGGGCCCTGACTTTTTGGAGGGAAAAACATGGCAAAGCAGCTTTTGGGCAAGGAAGTAACCGCTGCCCTCAACGCAAAATTACAGGCACAGGTGGAGGAACTGAAGGCCAAGGGCGTCGTTCCTACCCTGGGTATCGTGCGTGTGGGCGAGCGGCCCGACGATCTTTCCTATGAGCGCGGCGCAACGAAGCGCGCGGAGCTCATCGGTGTCGAGGTGGAGAAATTCGTTCTGCCCGAAGACGTGACCAAGGAGGAACTGCTCAAGGTCATCGACGAGATCAACGGCAACGACAAAATCCACGGCGTTTTGATGTTCCGGCCCCTGCCCAAGCACCTGAAGGCCGACCAGGATGAGATCTGCAACCGTCTGGACCCCAAGAAGGACGTGGACGGCATGACGGACCTCTCCAATGCCGGCGTATTCATGGGCAAGAGCATGGGTTATGCTCCTTGCACCCCCGCGGCCTGCATGGAGATTCTGGACCATTACGGCATTGACTGCACCGGCAAGAAGGCCGTCATCATCGGCCGCAGCCTGGTGGTCGGCAAGCCCGCCGCCATGATGCTCATGGCCCGCAACGCCACCGTCACCGTCTGTCATACCCGCACCAAGGATGTGCCCTCCGTCACCCGGGAGGCCGATATCCTGGTGTCTGCCGCCGGCGTTCTGCGCAGCCTGACCAAGGAGTATGTGCGCCCCGGCCAGATCGTCATCGACGTGTCCATCAACTGGGACGAGGCCAAGGGCGGCATCGCCGGCGATGCGGTCTACGAGGAGATTGAGCCCATCGTTGAGGCCATCACCCCTGTTCCCGGCGGCGTGGGCAGCGTCACAACTTCCGTACTCATCGGCCATGTAGTGGAGGCAGCTGCTGCTACCGTGTAATGGTTTCCCTCCCACTGGAGGAAAAAACTATGAATTTATTTACCGCTGCGGAGACCACGGCCAATTATGCCAATGCCGGCGTAGCCAAATCCAAGCTGCCCATTTCCAAAATGCTGTGGATGGGTATTTTGGCCGGATTTCTCATTGGTTTTCCGTCCTGTGTGACCAATATTGCCACCTATGCCCTGGACAATAACAGCACCATCCGCATGACGTCGGGCCTGCTGTTTGCGTTCGGTCTCGGTACGATCATTCTGTCCGGCGCGGAGCTGTTTACCGGCAATACCCTTATAACCATCAGTGTGCTGGAGAAGAAGGTCAAGGTCCAGGACATGCTGCGCAACTGGCTCTTTGTATACATCGGCAACTTTATTGGCTCCATGCTGCTGTCCGCCATCTGTGCTTATTTTGGCTGGCTCAGCGCCGGTTCCAATGCTTTGGCGGTGTACTCCATGAAGCTGGCTACCGGAAAGATGACCATGCCGTTCCAGAATGCATTCTTTATGGGCGTTCTGTGCAATATCCTGGTTACCCTGGGCGTCATGTTTTCCCTGTCGGGTAAGGACGGCATCAGCCGGTTTATCGGCGCATGGGTTCCGGTTATGTTCTTTGTGACCTGTGGCTTTAACCACTCCATTGCAGATATGACGTATTGCATGCTGGGCTTGTTTGCCAAGAACGTCCCGGCCTATGTGGAGTCGGCCAACGCTGCCGGTATCGCGCTGGACAGCCTGACCTGGGGCAATTACATCACGGGCAATCTGATTCCTGTCACGCTGGGCAACATCGTTGGCGGCGTTTTGATCGGCTGCACCATGTGGTTTGCCCATTTGCGCAAATCCGGCAATCAAGCGTGATTGATAAAAATAAGACTGACGCTGCGGCGCCAGTCTTATTTTTTATGGTCTCACGATTCCGCTACGGGAAGATCGGCATACGCGGCAAGCCGATTCAAAGCCTCGGTGGCCAGGGTTACGGTGGACTCCACATGGATCAACCGGCCCACACCGGAATCGAACAGTATGTTGGCCTGGGCCGGGAATTCCTCGTCACGGTCCCAAAAGTAAAACCGCATGGGAATGCAGGCAAAGGCCGAAAGCTGAAAGCCCACGTCGCTTTCGGGCAGCGACGTCCCGCCCAGTGCCGCTACAGCCCGCCGCAGGGCGTCCGGGTGCCCTGCAAAGGTGGCGGCAAAAGGTTCCAGATTGCCCCGCTGGAAGGCCGGGGCATAGGGACCGGCCCCGGGAACCTCCCGGAACGGTACCCATTGGCCCGTTGGCTGTGCATCACGCTGACAATAGGCCAAAAGGGTGTAGATATTGAGCCGCTGCAATACCGTGGCATAGCCGCCGTCAGCCGCCGTCACCAGACCGGTGGCGCTGTCGTAGTGGTAGGGGCGGCTGAAGTGGTATATCACATAGCGGCCCGGCCCGTCGGGCTGTAATTCCGGCACCCGTTCCAACAGGTCCTCCACGGAACGGGCGGCCAGGTCCGCCGCCCATTGGCTGCACAGCCGTTCATAATTCTGACCCTCCATCACACAATGGCCTCCCATAGGACCACGTCCACCGGTACGTCGTGGGGGTCCGTCTCCAGCTGGTCCCGCATCTGAAAGCCGTAGCACAGTGCCACCAGGGGATGACCGGGGTGGTGCGAGAGCCATTTGTCGTAGAAGCCGCCGCCGTAGCCGCAGCGGCGGCCCTCCCGGTCAAAGGCCAGACCGGGCATGAGAATCAGCGCTGTATCGTCGTCGGCAATGGGTTCGTCGGCCACGGGCTCGGGAATGTCATAGGCGCCGGGGGCCACCGCCGTTAAGTCGTCCAGCCACAGAAATTCCATTTGGTCGCCGTAGACCTTGGGCACCGCCACCCGCTTTCCGTCCTTCTGGGCCTGCTCCAGTATGGCCATGGTGCGGACCTCCTGATTATAGGACAGATAGCCGTAGATGGACTGGGCTGCCTGATAGATGGGATGGGCGAAGAGCTGCCGGGCCAGAGCGGCGCTGGCCGTCTCGATCTGCTCCGCCGTCAGCTGCTTTTTCAATGCGCCGATTTCCCGGCGCAGCGCTTTTTTATCCATAGGATACACCTCTGAAAAAAGGCCCGGATCGCCAGATCCGGGCCTTGATGGGTTGGAAACCTAGATTAGAAATCGAAGGGGTCCATGCCGAGTACGGGGTGGTTGTGCTCGGTCAGGTAGTTGAGCAGCTGCTCGGTATCCTCTTCGCAGACAGTCTCGTCGGCAATCATGTCGGCGAAGTTGTCGACACCGTACAGCTCCTTGGCAGACTCGTTCAGACGGTCGCGGATCTGCTCCTTCAGAGCCTTGGGCAGCCACACGATACGGCCCAGGCCGCCTTCAGCCTTCATGAACTTCTTGGAGTAGATGAAGTGCTTGCCGTGGCCCATGAAGCCGGGGGTCTGGACGCCGCCGCCGGTCATGGAGGCCATCTCGGAGAAGGTCATGCCCAGAGGCGTCATGCCGGCATGCTCACGGTTGGTGATAACCACACCGTTGGTGCAGGGCTCGATGCCGCAGATACACTCGAAGCAGCCGCAGGAGGTCATGGGGTCCTCGAAGATGGAGTACAGGGTAACCTGCTCCAGCTCGCCGTGGGAGTACTTCTGGACAGCCTCGTTGACGTCCTCGTAACGGCCCACGCGCTCGTCGATGCAGTTGTGCTTGGTGACGATCTGGCAGGGACCGGTGGGGTCCAGCTCATTGGTAGCCTTGGCGTCCAGCCAGGACACGGCGCCGCACAGACCCAGACGCTCGGGGGTAACGATGCAGACGTGGCTGGGGGAGAAGGCCTGGCACAGGGTGCAGGTGTAGAAGACTTCAACAGACTCGTCGGTCAGGGACTTCAGGCGCTCGTCACGGGCGTCGAAGACCTTGTTGGCCATGGCGCGCAGGTCCTTGTTCTTCTCGGCGACGGTGCAGATCTTCACCTGGCACTTGTCAACGACGGTGTCGAACTCGGACTTGATCTTGGCGTACAGGACCTCGCCGATGTGCTTGGCGCGGAAGCCGGCCTCGAAAGCGGCCTTGCTGACGCGGATACGGATCATGTCACGCTGACCGGTGTGCATAACGCCCTCAATGCAGTTGAGGAAGTTGTGGATCTTACGCTCCATGACGGGCTCGAAGTCGCTCTGCATGGACTTGCCGGCGACCTCGGCGATCATGGTGAAGCTGATCTTGGAACCGGGCTCGAACTCGTCGAAGTCGGGGCCGTCCAGGATGATGGCGTGATCTTCGATCTCGTGGGCGTCCTTGGACAGAACCAGCTCGAAGCAGTCCACGCGGGAGCCGTCGGCCTCGATCTGCATGTCGGCCTTACGGATGATCTCACCCTCGAAGGCAGAGGAGAAGGCCACGGGGATGTCGATGTTGGTGACCTTGATCTTGATGTCGCGGGCCTCGAGAGAGGTGTCGATCCAGTCCTTGGTATCGGTGTGGATAATCAGGGACTTGGGCACGGCCCACATGTCGTTGGTGTCGTTGGTGATGACGGGGAAGCCCATCTTGATGGCGCCGGCGCCGCAGGCCACGGTGATGTCGTTGACGGGGGCGTAGGCGTTGACGAAGGCGAAGATACGGTCCATGGAGTACTCCATGAACGCATCGTAATCGCCGGGCTCGGTGGCGCCGAAGATCATGGTGGCGCGGACAACCAGAGAGATAACGTGGCCCACAGACCAGATATCCTCACCGACGGGCACGACGCGGACGGGGAAGCCCATGGCCAGACCCATCTGCTCGGCCTGCTCGATGATGCCGCCGATCAGGAAGACGAAGATACCGCGGCTCTGATAGCCCTTGATGGTCTCGGCAGCCTCTTCTGCGGAGGGAGCGGGGCCGATCATGACGACGAAGCCGGGGATATCGCGGGTAACCAGGGGAACGCCCAGCTCACGGACCTCAGCATCGGTGAAGTGGCCGTGATAGGAGGTGCCCTCGTAAGGAGTCGCGCTGCGGGCGTACTTGCAGGCCTCGATCATCTCGGCGGCGATGGCGGTGCCGACGCCGGAGGAGAAGATGGAGTTGGTGCGGGGCTCGCGGAGCATCATGGCCTTCACATCGGCCAGGGTGGCCTGCAGCTCACCGACGGTGGTGACTTTCTTGCCCAGGTAGGCGTAGATACAGGCCAGGAAATAGGCCGTATCCGGCATGGTCATGGGGGCGTCAGCGCCAAGCTCGGCAACAAGGGCGTTTACGTCGGCCTCGGCCTTGGCAAACATCTCGTCAGAGCCTCTGAACACTCTTTCAAATAATCCCATTTATCGATTCATTCCTTTCATGTTTCAGCGTTGGTCAATTTTCGCCTTAATGGCCCGGATTTCCTCCAGGGCTTTGGGGCTTACGTCATAGGGAGAGAGGCCGCGCCGGTCGGCGTCGATGACTTCCTCGTTATAGCTGATAAAGCCCAGCAGTGCATCCTCGGGGATGCGGGAGCGAAGGAAATCCTTGTCGTCTTCGCTGCGAATCTTGTTGCCGACCACCTGTACCTTATGGACGCCGATGTCGGCGGCCAGCTGGCGGATGCGCTCATAGGTCTGGATGGAGCGGGCGCCGGGCTCGATGACGGCGATGAACTGATCCATGAGACTGGCGGTACCGCGGCCCAGGTGTTCCAGACCGGCCTCCATGTCCATGATGACCACGTCGTCCTTGCGGAACACCAGACTGGACAGCAGCGCCTTGAGCATCACATGCTCGGGGCACACGCAGCCGGTGCCGCCGGTGTCCACAGTGCCCATGACCAGCAGCTTGACGCCGTTGACGTCCTTGGCCAGCTTGTCGGGCAGGTCCGAGACCTCGGGGTTGAGCTTGTAGAAGGTGTTGCTGGCGTTGGCAGCGGTGCGCTCCCGGGCCAGCTCCTTCATTTTGGAGACGGGGACAATGGAGTTGACCTCCTCTTCCGTCAGACCCAGGGCCAGGCCCAGGTTGGCGTCGGGGTCCACATCGGCGGCAAGCACCGTGCGCCCCTCATCGGCATAGAGCCGGGCAAGGGTGGAAGAGAGGGTGGTTTTACCCACGCCGCCCTTGCCGGTAACAGCGATTTTCATGACGAAACCTCTTTTAATTCATGTAAAGTGCGGGGATAAAGGGGATCAGATGCCCAGAGCGACACGCTTCTCCTCGATGCAGGCCATCATCTTCTCCACCAGGGAATCCAGATCGGTGTCCACAACGAACTTGGCGCCGACCCAATCCTGAACGGTACCCTGCAGCAGGCCCTCGACTTCGGTGGATCCCTTGGTGTAGGGGTTGACGCCCAGGAAGGTCTCGATACCGGTGGCAACGACGTAGTTACCGATGGAGACGGCCTTCTCGGACATCCATTCGGGGGCGCAGCCCACGACGGGAACCTGGCAGATGTCGATGCCCCAGTCCTTGGCGATATCGGCGGCCAGAACCATCATACGGGAGATATCGACGCAGGAGCCCATGTGCAGCACGGGGGGAATATCCACCAGCTTGCAGACGCGCTTCAGGCCCTCGCCGCAGTACTTGGCGGCTTCCTTATCCAGCAGACCGGCCTTGGCGGCAGCCTGTGCGGAGCAGCCGGACACGATGACAATGATATCGTTCTCCAGCAGCTTCTTCATCAGCTCGATGTGGAAGGTGTCGGGACGGACCTTGGGGTTGTTGCAGCCAACCATGGCCACAGCGCCGCGGAGCACGCCGGCCTTGACACAGTCGATGAGGGGCTTGGTGGTGCCCAGCTCGTCAACATGGCTGTTGGTGACGCCGTCCAGGCACTTCTTGATGGCCTCAACGGAGTAGCCGACGGTGCACTTGGTCTTCATCTCGGGGATGAACACCAGGTCCTGATTCCGGTTGTCGAAGTTCTCAATGGCCATCTTGACGATTGCCTTGGCGTTCTCACCGGCGGTCTCCTCGTGGAACTCGATGAAGTCGGAGTCGGGCATCCGGGCGATGGGGGAGGTGGTGATGAACTTGGTGTGGAAGCACTTGGAGAGGGGGCCCAGGGCGGGGAAGATGCACTGCACATCGACGACGATGGCTTCGCAGGCGCCGGTCAGGACCACGTTCTCCTGCTGCAGGAAGTTACCGGCCATGGGGATGCCGTGACGCATGGCGACTTCGTTGGCGGTGCAGCAGACGCCACATACGTTGATGCCCTTGGCGCCGTGCTCCTTGGCCAGAGCGATCATCTCGGGGTCCTGGGCGTACAGAACGACCATCTCAGACAGGGAGGGATCATGGCCGTGGACAACGATGTTGACCATGTCCTTCTCCATAACGCCCAGGTTGCCGTTGGTGTCAACGGGCTTGGGGGTGCCGAACAGGACGTCGGAGAACTCGGTGCCCATCATGGAACCGCCCCAGCCGTCGGACAGACCGGCGCGGAGGGACTGACGGATGAGCGCCTCGGGCAGGGAAGAACAGCCCATGTGGGTCATGTGCAGAGACTGGCTGACCTCGCGGTCGATGGCGCGGGGCGCGATGCCCTGCTCCTCCCAGATCTTCTGACGGGCCTCGGGGGCGCGCTTCAGGAAACGCTGGGTGCCGAAGGGCTTGCCGTACTCCATGAGGCCGGTCTCAGCCACTTCGTGGGCCAGATCATAGATGTCCTTGCCCTCGGTCTCAATGCCCCACTCGGTGGCGATTCTCTTCAGCTTCTCGGGGTCCTTGACCTGATAGTTGCCGCCCTCTTTTGCCAGGTACAGCGTGTGGCAGATGGCGCGGCCGTGGTCGGAGTGGGTGGCGGAACCACCGGCGGTGAAGCGCAGGTAGTTACGGGCGACGATGCCATGGACGTCGCAGCCGCAGATGCCGCGGGGGGCCTTGGGGGTGATGCGGCAGGGGCCCATGGAGCAGATACGGCAGCAGGTGCCGGATTCACCGAAACCGCAGTGGGGGGTCTGGTTCTTGACGCGCTGCTGCCAGGAATCAGCGCCGACCTTCTTGCCGGTTTCCAGCAAGCGCTCGGTAGCCGCTTCCATTTCTTCAACAGTAATTAAGCGATCCCATTCCTTCAATGTAATATCCTCCTAATTCATGATGACCAAAGATTGTGAGGGTTTTTGCGTGGGACGGCACCTCTGAACAGCGGCGCCTAAAAGAAGCAGGGCGTCGGCGCGGCACGCCGGCCCAGCGGGGGGCTGGGAAGATGGTATGACATAACCCCCCTATCCGGATATATTCTACCAATTCTGACTGACAATGTCAATGAGCAGCGGCCCGCGGCGCCCTGCAAAAAAGACGATTTTCCACCGGTTCATTTGTCCATTTTTCCGAAAAGTCACCGCGATTTTTGCTTCTTGGGTTTCCATTAAAAGATGCGGACGCACCTGTAAAAACAGATGCGTCCGCAGGGTGGATTATGCGTCTTTTTTTGTGGCCGGAGCGTCCGGGGCGGAGAGATGGACATTGAGGTGGGGATACGTCATGGTGATGCCCGCCTCGTCAAAGCAAATCTTGACATTCTCGATGATCCGATAATACACGGTCCAGTAATCGTCGCTGGTGGTCCAGGCCCGCAGCACATACTCAATGGCGCTGTCGCCGTATTTGCTGACGGCCACGAACAGAGCCGGGTCTTCCAGGACCTGGGGCAGGTCGGCTGCTTTTCGCAGGGCGTCCTTGACGGTTTCCACCTCGTCGTCGTAGGAGGCCGTGAAGGTCAGGTCCACCCGGCGGGTGCCCACCATGGTATAGTTGATGATCTTGCTGGAGGACACCTCACTGTTGGGGACGAAGATCTCCTTTTGATCGGCGGTGGTGAGGGTGGTATACGTCATGCCGATCTCCCGGACGGTGCCGGACATGCCGCCCACTTCCACGAAATCGCCCACCTTAAAGGGATGGGTGGACAGGAGGGTGATGCCGCCGGCCACGTTGGATAGAGCGCCCTGGACCGACAGGGAAATGGCCAGGGAAGCCACGCTGATGAGGGCCACCATGGAGGTGGTGTCGATGCCCAGGGCGCTGGCGGTGATGACCGAGAGCAGCACCCACATGACAATGCGCAGGGCAGAACGAATAAACCGGACAATGGTCTTTTCCATGGGGGTCCGGTCCAGCAGATTGCCCACCACCTTGACGACGATTTTCAAGACAAAGTAGGCGACGACAAAGGTGAGGATGGCGGGGAGAATCCGGGCGGCACTGATGGTGCCGAACACCTTGGTAATGGCGGACGTATCCACAGACATGGGGCCGCCTCCTTGTATTATAGAGTAGTAGTTATTAGAGCCCCTCTCCAAGGGCTGTGCTACACTGTAAGGGATGCTGTGGATTGGTTGGCGGCTCCTACCACAAGATGGTTCACGAAAG
>NZ_JBQKJT010000027.1:0-27044 GCF_052117125.1 Candidatus Avoscillospira sp. LCP25S3_F1
TTCAGTGCTTCTTCCTTAAATTCTTTGCTGTAACGTTTCATTGCGATCCCCTCCGTCTCTGTTCGTTCAGTTTAACAGATTTTTGGGGAATTTGCGACTGCACTTACAGGGCACTACTCCAAATGGGATGGAACAGCATGAGCAGCAGACTGATCCGCAGCGTCTCCTTCACACCACCATTGCAGCGGGCACAATAGGCGCTCAAATAGGCCACCCATGTAACCACTACACAGATCAGCACCAAAATCACCCAATAGAGATTGCCTATCATCTCTCCACGGGCTATCATGCTTCGGAATACCAGTGCGTCCAGAACCAACAGTGCCAGCACTGCCAAAGCTACCAGCCACACCAGCGTGGAGCGCCTCCAATTCTCCAAAACAGCAGTCCAAAATGTACTCCAAATGTGGGATTCCCCCTTATGAATGCATCGGTATACCGCTGCATAGAGGGCAGTCGAGGAGGCTCCTATCGTAATAATCGGAATTGAGAACACCGCCCAGAGTAGACTGAGGCATATCAGGTCGAACACTTGAAACAAAAAAATCATCAGTGGACTTTCAAAATCAAACAAGCGTTTCATGGTTTCACTCCACGTTCAGAGTCTATACTCTCCGTCTTTATATGCAGAACTGTAAAGTTAAGGCTTGGTGTACTGGCGGAGCGAAGTAAACAGTACTTCATTATTTTCCGCAAACAGCTGAATGGACTTGCCGCTGACACCGTAGAGCCGCACGGTAAGCGCAGCCTGACCATCCAGATAAAATACGCCAACGGAACCCTCCTGGATGTAGGTAAACGCATAGGTTTCCCCCTGTATCAAATCTACCGCCGTCTCAGCAATCAGGGTACTGCCCTCGTTGAAGAGCAGTTGCACCTTGCCATCGCTGGGGGAAATGGAGATCAGCTTCTTCTTGTCGTCCTTGTCGTTATAATTGAAACTCAAACCAAAGGAACCTGTGCCGGAATAAGAAAACTCACCAGAGATCAAGAAGCTTTCGTAGCAGTGAAAGGCATCCTGATAGCTGTACAGTGAGCCAGCGGAAAGTGCAATGTGGGTTTCCTCAACTGCCAGGGGGCGGCGCAGTGAGAAGCTCTCCACCAGTGTATCCACCGGTGCCAGTGCCAGCGAGGAATCTTGGTTTTGTACCAACTTTTGAACCACCAGGTTTCCGGCCCAGCCCGACACATCCGAGGTGGAGGAAACCGACTCCGACCGACGGCCCCAGCCCACCATATAGTAGTTTTCCCCATCCTCCACATGTTTGGCGGCGTAGAACAGCTTGCCGTCCAGACGTGAAGGCTCTCCATAGGGACCATATGGTGTGGAGGCAGCAGCATACCAGAGAGTGTCGTCCTGGGCAGAGTAGGTCAGATACCAGGTGTCGCCTATTTTGAAGGTGTCGCTGCACTCCAAATTCCAGAATCCACCCTCCTCGTCGGTGAAGATGATGCCGTTATACTCCACACTTTGAAGATCCTTTCCCAGGGTAAACTTCAGAATACGGGCCTTCCCTGTCTGAGAGGCTGTCACCGTTAGGGTAATGGTTCCGGACTCGGCGTCGTAATACGCCTGCGGGTCACGAAAGTCGTTTTTCTGTCCCAACTCCTCCGGCGGTGTGATTTCCCAGCCCTCCATCTTTTCAAAGGCAGTGGGGGTATCCCCCACTGCCACCATGATTTTTTCTTTATATTCCATGGTCGGGGAATCGCTATGGCCTGTATAGAAGAGATAGTAGGTCCCATCCACCTTGACCACGGAGCCGGTGCCAATCCAGCTATCCTGTCCTCCAGAACGGGACGCCTCCAGAACTGGGTCGTCATATTCCGTATAAGTGAGGAAATCTGTGGTAGTAGCCAAATAGATCGAGTGGTTGAAGGAGTCACCGCCATCCTTCAAATAGTAGATATAATAGGTCCCATCCTCGTAGTAAGGCATGGGGTCGCCCACATAGGGCTGATCGATTCCATCCACTGCCGGGCGGAAAAAGGCGTTGTAGTCATAAGCCGCCTCCTGACTGCCCGGCGTCTTCAATTCAGAAAAGTCTTTGTCGTTGTCCGAATCTGCGATCTCGTCCCCAGTATCCCGATCCCAGCTGGCATAAAGTGTCAAGTCTGAACGTACTTTATCGGTCTCAATATCCCAGGGCTGTGTCAACGCCGCGTCCTGGTACCACCCCTCAAACACATATCCCTCCTGTGTCGGCACCTGGACAGGCTGTGCCGTCTGACCCGCTTTGACGGTCTGTGCCGGGATGTTTCCAGCCATCCGGCCGCAGTCAAACTGTACGGTATACTCCGCAAACATATCGCAGCCACACATCATTCCCATCAACAGGCAAGCGGACGCCACAAGGACGGGAACTCTTCGTCTTGCATTCATATTTACACCGATCCTTTCCGAATACCAAGTGAGAGGATGCCGGTTGGACATCCTCCCATTCGGTGCTTATTGGCTCATTCCCTTAGACCAGGCTCTCCTGATAGATGGTAATATTGGAAATTTCAATGGTTGTACTTCCCAGGGCTGCTGCGTCAGCAGAGCCAAACTGGAACAGCATTTCAAAATCCATATCCATGATGAGCGTGTCTGTTGTTCTAAAGGTGAAGGTCTGCTCCTCCGTGGTAAAGTCAATGTTCTCGGAGACTCTCGGGTCCCAGCCGCCCATGGGGTTGAGGTAGAATCCACAGGAGATGGGTTGGGATGCCTTGGCTGTAATTTCCACAGTGAAGTAGCTGTCGGCAGGCAGGGTGATGGGCTTTTCTCCATGGCCCAAAATAAGCTTGTTGTGCCAGTCCACCGTGCCGGCTTGGTCAATGCGATAGAAGAGGCTCCCATCTTCCGTCCAGATCGTACCCACACCCAGCTCGTTGTCCTCATCCGTGCCGTTGTAGGTGGTCCAGAAGTAATTCGGATTGGGGTTGGCCGCGATGCTTACACTGAACGAATCAATGGTCTTATTGGTCGTCAGGTCCCCGTCCACCGTGCCAAACTCGAGATTGGTAATGCGCAGGGTGTTGGAAATCGTACCGTTGGATGGTTCACCGAGCTGTAGACGGATGACCGGATCATCCACTGTGCTCTCCGCAGTAAAGATATTTGTGACTGCGGTTTCCTCGCCGCCTGTGAGGGACAGACTGTTGAAATTGGCTCTGGCCCCATCTGCCTGCGCCGCACTCTCCACCAGGCACTCCCCAATTTGGTCGCTGTCTGCCTGGACGGTAAAGCTGTAGTAGTATTTTTCTCCCTCCTGGATCGCAACGCCAGGCAGTGCCAGGTCCGCCTTGATGCTCCAAACTCCACCATCAGAGGGATAGGCATCAATGGTGATCTCAGCTGCCCCGCCGCCTGTTTTGGTACTGCCAGACGCTCCATCTCCAGCAGTCAGCGTAATGGCGCTTTGATCTGCCTCGGAGAAAGTATTGGCATACACAGGGGTCTTGGTCTGGGCGCCGGACAGTTCATAAATCTCGATCTTGTCGATGGTTACAGTGACGTTGTCCGGGGTGGTATCTCCAGGGTTGTCGGGGTTGGGCGTAATCTTTCCAAGGTTGACCAGCAGCTCTGCGCTGCTCTCTCCAGTGGAGGTAAAGGTCAGCTCCAGGGGAGCGATGTCCTCCCCGATCACCAAGTTGTATGCACCGCCCAATGTGTTCCCAGCGTTCTTTTCGTCCATTGCAAGGATGTGGGCGTAGGTCTCGGCAGTGGCCTTCGCCCAGACCTTCACCCGGTATTCCGCTGCCTTCAACGCCACGCCGGACTTTACCAGCTGGATATCCTGGTCACTCTTACCCGGGCTGTTGATCTGGAACACATAGGCGCCTTCCTTTTGCTCGCCGGTGGCATCGGCATTCTGGCCAATCTTTGCGGTCCAGCCGTGATCGTCCGGACTGTCCGGGGTGGAGAAATCCATCTCCTGGAGCACAGTAGCATCCCCGGTCTGCCGTGTCACCGTCAGGGTCGCATAGGCCTTGACCTCGGTGCCGCCAGAGGTGACGGCATAGGTCAGTTCGTATGTACCTGGGCTGTCCGGGGTGGCTTTTCCGTTGCTAAACTGCAACTCAGGCAGAGAAGTCACTACGATTTTGGAAGTAATGTCCTTTCCATTGACATCTACGGCGGAAACACCGGCCATAGCATCAAACTCGGTGCCTACTGCTACACTCTGATCCGTCACACCGGTGATCTCCGACGCTGTGCCTTCCCCGCTGCATGCGGCAAGAGAGAGCACCATGGACAGGGTCATCAGCAGTGCCAGCACCCTCTGAAACCGTTTCATGATTTTCTCCTCCTTTGTCAGGAATTGGAGGTAAAGCGATCATAAGCGGCTTGATAGACCTCCTGGATGGCGGGCAGGTTGGTCCGGTTGTTCAAGTCATCGGTGAAGGTCTGCCACTGGTCGTCCGACACGCCGCCGTTGAGCAGCCACTGAATGAGGTTGGTACGGATGTAGTCATTCAGATTGGACTCATAGCTGCTGAGGGTATTGAGTTCCTCTATGGTGAACTGCATGTTGGGGACTGGTTTCACATTCTCAGACACATAAGGATTGGCATAGGCCTCCAGGCGCTCCAGGCGCAGCTGGGCGCGAGGCTCCATGTGAACCACATGCTCCCAAGCATAGTCGGAGAGATAAACGGGACCCAGAGGTGCATTTTGCAAGCGAAGTTCGTCAGCTGTCACATCGCCGGTCAGTTCCTTCTGCTGCAGCATACCGTTCTCGTCCAGTTCCTCCTCGTAGACAATACCGATGGGGCCGTAGTTGATCTGCGCGGAAATCAGCGGATCGTAGTACCGGTCAAAGTAGGCCAGCAGCACTTCCACATTTTCCACACCGTTGAAGAAGACAACCTCGCCGGTGCTGATTTCAGGGTTGTTAGAGACACTAATGGTCTGATCCCCGTTGGGACCTACCAAGGGAGCGCATACGATGTAATTTTCCGGGTTGGAGACGACGGTCTCGCTTTCCCACCAGTAGAAAGCGCCGTAAGTTTCTGTACCCTTACCGTTAGCCAGGAAGTTATCCTGAGACTGCTCGAAGGACACAGGATCGATCAGACCTTTGCTGACCCAGTCTGCAATAAAGTTGGTGGCCTCCTTGAAACGCTCATCCTGCACGGTGTAGGTTACGGTCCACCGTGGTAGACACTGTCAGTTCTGCGGCGCTTTCGCCGCCGTAGACAACCTGCTGCACCTCGATATCCACCACGCCCTCCGGCAACGAACCGGTCCAGACGCCGTTGTTGAGGTCGATGGTGACGGTGGGTTCCGACTTGTCCAGCCATACGGCCTCGGCAATGTGGAGCGTCAGCCGTTCCGGATGGTCCACAAAGTAGAGACTTTGGAAATAGAACGTGTAAAAGCCTGGATGCTCGGCGTCACCGGAGGCCGACACCATGCCGTCCTGCTGGTCGTACACCGTGCCGTCGGAGGCCGTAAACCAGAAGTCCAGGGATTGGAGCCAGGCCGTATTGGCCGGGTCGCCGTCCAGATACAGGAGGGTTCTGGTGGGGGTCAGCTCCAACCGGTCCACCAGCAGCTGTTGGCCGTCCAGGTCCACCCACTGTTCCACGGGAACCACCACGGCCTTGGCCGTTTTCTCCGGGTCCAGATGGATGGAAAAGCTGCCGACGCCGTCCAGTGCGACGCTGTTTCCGGTCTCGGTGATGCGGCGCAGCGACAGTTCCAGAACCAGCGTTTCCGGCAGGTCCAGGTCCTTGCAGTGAATTTCAAATTGTTTCAGGTCTCCGCTGGAATCGCCGCTGATGACGGAGTAACCATGGAGCGGTGTACCGTTTCCGTCCAGTAAATCACAGCTGGCCCGGTAGTTACCGGGGCCGACGGTCCGGTAGAACACCACGATCTGCTGCTGATCGGCAATGATGTATTCCACCGTTACCGTCACACCGCCGATGGTCTGGGTCTGGCCCACATATTGTACAAAGTCGTGCTCCACCGCCGCCGACAGGCTGGGGGAGAGGGCCACCGCTGCCGCCAGTTCCCGCAAAATGGGAACACGGCCGCAGGCAAGGGCAAAGGTGGGCATGGTGTTGACGGCCAGAATAAACGCGGCGCAGACACCGGCCAGACTGCCCAGGGAAATGCCGAAGCCACGTCCCAGCCGGCGGTGTCTGGCCCGCTGCCTGGCCCGTTGGGCCGTGCCGTCCAGTTCCGGCGGCAGCTGTTGCAGCTGCTGTTTCAGTTCCCAAAATTCCTGTTGTCGGTTCATGATGCTCCCTCCTCTGCCGTCAAGTCCAGTTTGAGCAGCGACAGGGCTTTTCGCTGCCGGGTGACCACGGTGCCCCGGGGGATGGACAGGGCCGTGGCCGTCTCCTCCAGCGTCAAACCCGTGAAGTACCGCAGAATGATGACGTCCCGCAGGGGTTCCGGCAGACGGCGAATGGCCTCTTTCAGGGGCAGGGCGTCATACTGCTCGCCCGCCGTCTCCGGCAGCGTCTCCACGGCCAGCTCCCGCTTCCGCCGCCGCAGCTCGTCGCGGCAGACGTTGATGAGAATGCGAATGAGCCATGTTTCAAAATACTGGGGCTGACGCAGCTTCTTGTGACTGCGATACCCCTTGTACACCGCCTCATCCACGGCATCAATGGCGGCGGCTTCGCCGCCCAATGTCAGCAGGGCGATGCCGTAGAGCTTGCCACGCAGCGCTTCGGCGCGTTCCAGATAGTCCAGCTCGGTCAAGTCCATCGCCTCCCTTCTGCCCATTAGACGGAGCAACGGGCCGGTTTGATTGCGAAAAGGAGAATAAATTTCAGTAAGGCCACCAAGTACAGAACTTGGCAGCCTTACTGAAATTCAACGATATCATTGGGTGTGCAGCCGATGATTTTGCATAGCCTTTCCAGCGTAATCATGGTAATATTTTTCCCTTTTTTCAGAGAATCCAAGGTTTTATTATCGATGCCGCCCTTTAGAAGCTGGTATTGTGATACTTGCATCCGTTCCATGGTTTTCCACAGCGGGTTATAGTCAAAGATGATACTCACCCCCAAAAGGGTTTTAGAAAATACGACGGAATAGAGGGGATTTCTTAAAAAGGCCGGTACCCGCAAGGGTACCGGCCTCGGTTGTGATTGGCTTAGTACATGCCGCCCATGTCGGGGGCAGCAGGAGCCGGAGCGGGGGGCTCGGGCTTGTCGGCCACCAGGGACTCGGTGGTCAGGACGCAGCTGCTGATGGAAGCGGCGTTCTCCAGCGCGGAGCGGGTGACCTTGGTGGGATCGACGATACCGGCAGGAATCATCTCCACATACTGCTCGGTGTAGGCGTTGTAGCCATAGCCCACCTTGCGGGAGCTCTTGATCTTCTCGAAGACCACGGAGCCGTCCACACCGGCGTTCTCAGCGATCTGACGGATGGGGGCCTGCAGGGCCTTGGCAATAATCTGGGCGCCGGTCTTCTCGTCGCCCTGGAGCTTGGCAACCAGCTTCTCCACAGCGGGGATGGCGTTGACGTAAGCGGTACCGCCGCCGGCCACGATGCCTTCCTCCACGGCGGCGCGGGTGGCGTTCAGGGCGTCCTCGATGCGGAGCTTCTGCTCCTTCATGGCAACCTCGGTCTGGGCGCCGACCTTAATGACGGCAACGCCGCCGGCCAGCTTGGCCAGACGCTCCTGGAGCTTCTCCTTGTCGTACTCGGAGGTGGTGACCTTCAGGGTGGCCTTGATCTCGTTGACGCGGTCGGCAATGGCCTTGCTGTCGCCCATGCCGTCGACAATCACGCTGTTGTCCTTGGAGACCTTCATCTGACGGGCGCGGCCCAGATCGGGGATGTCCACTTCCTTCAGGTCCATGTTCAGATCGGAGGAAACATAGGTGCCGCCGGTCAGAATGGCAATATCCTTCAGCATCTCCTTGCGGCGGTCGCCGAAGCCGGGAGCCTTGACGCAGACGCAGTTGAAGCTGCCGCGCAGACGGTTCACCAGCAGGGTGGACAGGGCGTCGCCCTCCACGTCCTCGGCAATAATGACCATCTTCTTGCCGGCCTGGACGATCTTCTCCAGAACAGGCAGAATCTCCTGGATGGTGGAGATCTTCTTGTCGGTGATGAGGATATAGGGGTCGTCCACGACGGCTTCCATCTTCTCGGTATCGGTGACCATATAGGGGGAGATATAGCCGCGGTCGAACTGCATACCTTCCACGACCTCCAGACCGGTCTCAGCGGTCTTGGACTCCTCAATGGTGATGACGCCGGAGGAGGTGACCTTCTCCATGGCCTCGGCGATCAGCTTGCCGATCTCCTCGTCGCCGGAGGAAACGGCGCCGACACGGGCGATGTCGTCGCTGCCCTTGATGACCTCGGAATTGGCCTTGATGGCCTCCACGGCGGCGGCAACGGCCTTCTCGATGCCCTTGCGCATAACCATGGGGTTGGCGCCGGCGGTGACGTTCTTCAGGCCCTCGTGGATGATGGCCTGGGCCAGAACGGTGGCGGTGGTGGTGCCGTCGCCGGCCACATCGTTGGTCTTGGTGGCCACTTCGCGGACCAGCTGAGCGCCCATGTTCTCAAAGGCGTCCTCCAGCTCCACATCCTTGGCGATGGTCACGCCGTCGTTGGTGATGAGGGGAGCGCCGAACTTCTTGCCCAGCACCACGTTGCGGCCCTTGGGGCCCAGGGTAACTTTCACAGTATTTGCCAGCTGATCAATGCCGGACTGCAACGCCTTACGGGCGTCTTCACCATAAACAATCTGCTTTGCCATAATTTATGTGAACCTCCTAAAACTTACTCAACAATGGCCAGAATATCGGACTGCTTGACCAGGGTGTAGTCAGCGTCGTCAATCTTGACCTCGGTGCCGCTGTACTTGGCGACCACGACCTTCTGACCGGGCTTGACGGTCATTTTGACCTCCACGCCGTCCACCATGCCGCCGGGGCCAACGGCTACAACCTCGGAGAAAGCGGACTTTTCCTTATTGGCAGTGGAGAGAATAATGCCGGACTTGGTGGTCTCCTCGGCCTCAATGGCCTTGAGCAGGACGCGGTCGGCAAGGGGAGTCAGTTTCATGTTGCGTACCTCCTAGAATCATCATACAAAGGAGCACGCCTGCGGGCGCGTCTCCTGTGGATTGGTTTTGTTGGTTTTAGCACTCATTTATCTCGAGTGCTAACAGTTATTATAATAAATCAGTTGTGTAAAATGTGCAAGAGGGAATTTTTCACAAAATACAGGTATTCTGGGCCGATATTTCTGATGATGTCCAAAAAGAGATGGAATATCTGATGATATCTTGATTTTCCTGCGTTCTTCTCCCGAAATCGCCGGGATGTCTCACCAGACCACGCCGCGGGGATGGACAAACCGGATTTTCTGCTCCGCCACGGAGAAGGTGACGTCCTTGGAAAAGAGCAATTCGCCGTCCAGATTGACGCCTTCGGGCTCGGGGCACTGGATGCGCAGGCTCCGGCACCGGTGGTGGCCGATGAGGTTGGGATACTGAGCATACTGGCCATGCTGATACCGGCCGATGGCGGCGGCCACGGTCATGCGGGTCACCGGCTCCACAATGAGCACGTCCAGGAAGCCATCGTCGGGCATGGCCTCGGGCACCGGATTGAAACAGCCGCCGTACCAGCGGCCGTTGGCGATGCAGACCAAGGTTTTCCGGCCGTCCAAAACCTGTCCGTCGTCCAGGGTGATGGTGTATTGGCTGGTGATGCCCCGGACGGTGTTGACCAGGGCCGACAGCAGATAGGCGCTTTTGCCCTTGACCAGGGGCAGACGCTTGTAATCGGCCACCTGGGTGCCGATGCGGGCGTCGAAGCCCATGGAACAGATGTTGATGGCGTAACGGTCGCCGTTGACGGCGATGACATCGAATTCCGCGATCTCCCCATCCAGCAGCAGGGGCAACTGGCGGAAGGCGTCGGGGTCGGAGAAGACCTTGATAAAATCGTTGCCGGTGCCCTGGGGAAAACAGGAGATGGCGGCGTTGGGAAAGCCCATGACGCCGTTGACAATCTCATTGAGGGTGCCGTCGCCGCCGCAGGCGTAAATGCGCAGTTCCTCCCCGGTCTCGCAGGCGGCCCGGGCCAGTTTGGCACAGTGGCCGGGGGCACGGGACACGACCACCTCGTATTCGTCGCTGCGGCCCACAAAGGCAGCGGCCACGGCGGCGTTGACGGTGCCGGTGCGGTCGGTTTTGCCGGCGGCGGGGTTGACAATAAACAGATGCTTCATGGCAGACGCTCCGTTCCACTCAGAAATACATGAAGAGGTTACACTGGATCATGCCGTTGTACAGCTTGCGCTTTTTGTCGGCCTTGCGGCCGAAGTACCGCTCGAATTCCGGTTCGGAGCTGATGAGATACAGCTTCCAGCCGTCCAGGTTCTTGAAGTAGCGGCCGTACTGCTGGTACAGTTTTTGGGCGCTGCGCTGTTCCAGCATCCGTTCGCCGTAGGGCGGATTGCAGACAATGATACCACCGCCCTCAGGCAGGGTCAGACGGGTGGCGTCGGCCTCGGAGAACTGAATATACGATTCCATACCGGCCTTTTTGGCGTTGGACTGGGCAATGGCAAGGCTTTGGGGGTCGATGTCGCTGGCAAATATCCGATAGTCGCCCCGGTATTCCCGGTCCATGGCGGCGGTGCGCTCCTGCCGCCACACCTCCACCGGTACCTCCCGCCACTTCTCGGCGGAGAAGCCCCGGCCCAGGCCGGGGGCCCGGTTCAAGGCCGCCATGGCGGCCTCAATGACGATGGTGCCGGAGCCGCAGAAGGGGTCTACAAAGGTGTCCCGGCCCCGGTAGCGGGCCAGATGGACCATGGCGGCGGCCAGGGTTTCCCGCAGGGGAGCATCGTTGCCCACGGCCCGGTAGCCCCGCTTATGCAGGCCCGCGCCGGAGGTATCGAGATACAGCTCCGCCATGTCCTTCATAATGGAAAACTGAATCTGATACGTCTGACCTGTGGCGGGCAGGTGCTGCAAATGGTACTTGCCGCCCAGCCGTTTCGCCACGGCCTTTTGAATCATGGCCTGACAGGTGGGGACCGAGTGGAGCTTGGAGTTGAGGCTGTGGCCCTTGACGGGGAATTTGCCGTCCTTGGGGATGAAGTCCTCCCAGGGCAGGGCGGCTACGCCGTCAAAGAGGGCGTCCCAGGTATCGGCCCGGAACGCGCCCAGCTTCAGCAGGACCCGTTCGCCCATGCGCATGCGCAGATTAGCCCGGGCCATGGTGTCCCAGCCGCCCTCAAAGTAGACGCGGCCATTTTCCACCTGGACGTTCTGGGCGTCCATGCGGCGCAGTTCATCGCCCACCAGCCCCTCCAGGCCGAAGAGACAGGGAACGCAGAAGGTAAAGTTGTTCATAGTCATAAAATCCTTTCCGGCCGGTCAGACGGCCCGCAGCAGACAGGAGAACAGATATAATACGATCAAAACTCCCACGTTCCACAGGGTGAACGTGCGGAAATAGGGCTTTTTCAGCGCGGCATCCTTGGCGGCGATCTGCTTCCAGGAGATCAGACTGGCCATGGAGGCGATGAGGGTGCCCAGGCCGCCCAGGTTGGTGCCGATGAGCAGGGCCGGGATATTGTCGGTGTAGTTGGACAGGAGAATGGCGGCGGGGACATTGCTGATGACCTGACTGATGAGCACCGACAGGGGCAGCTCCCGCCCGGCCAGGGCGCCGCTGAGAAAGACCTGCAATTCCTCCAGCCGCTTGATGTTGCCCACGAACACAAAGAAGCAGACGAAGGTCACCAGCAGGGCGTAATCCACCCGCCGGAAGAGCCGCCGGTCCAGCACCAGCACGGCAATGGCAACAATGACCAGTACCACCGGCTTGGACAGCACACCGGCCACCGTCAGCAGACAGAGAATGAACAGGGCCAGATAGGCCCAGACATACCGCATCCGCAGGGCGGGCAGCGTGTTGGCGGGGACCGTCACGGCTTTGGCGGGGAAGCGCACCACGGTGGAACCGGCCAGCAGCACGCCTGCCGCCGCGCCGTAAGGCAGGAGCAGCAGCAGAAATTGACCCAGACCTAAGCCGGAGATGGAGTAAAGATACAGGTTTTGGGGGTTGCCCATGGGGGTGATCATGCTGCCCAGGTTGCCGGCCATGGTCATTAAGGTGACGGCCAGACAGAGCCGGGAGGACAGGCCCGCCGTCTCCAGCAGGAAGATGCCGAAGGGGACAAAGGTGATGAGGGCCACGTCGTTGGTGATGAACATACTGCTGAAAAAGCAAAGGCCCACCAGCGTCAGCACCACGCCCCGTGCCGTGCGGACCCGGCCCAGCAGCTTGTGGCCGATGGATTCAAAGACGCCCTCGGCCCGGAGGCCGCCCACAATGAGCATCAGACAGAACAGCAGGATCAGGGTGTTCCAGTCGATGTACGACAGGTACTTGCCGTCCGGCGGCACCACAAAGCAGGAGACCACAGCCAGCACCGCCGCGACCGTCAGGACCACATCTTTTTTGACAATGGAAAGGAATTTGTTGAACATGGTTTCGATTCTTCTCTTTTCTCTTGGGATTCAACGGCCATTCTATCATAGAAACATGGAAAAAACCATACGGTGTGTCAAATTTGTAAAATTTCTTTCTGTCAGTCTTTACGCATTGGCAAACGGCGCAAAACATAGTAAAATAACTGCGAGGCAAATTGCCGACGGAAGGAGTGAAACCAAATGACAGCGATGGTATATACCTGGCTGGCCGTGGCCATTGTCATGGGCATTGTGGAGGGCGTCACCTATGCCATGGTGTCCATCTGGTTTTCGGGCGGCGCCGTAGCGGCCATGATTGCGGCGTTGCTGGGCCTGAATTTCAAGGTGCAGCTGGTCTGCTTTGTGGTGGTGTCGGCCATTCTGCTGGCCTGCCTGCGGCCTCTGGCCAAAAAGAAGGGCATCCAGAAGCCCCTGCCCACCAACGTCCACCGGATGATCGGCATGGTGGGTATCGTCACCGAGGACATTGACAACATTGCCGCCACCGGCGCCGTAAAGCTCAGCGGCGTGGAGTGGAGCGCCCGCACCCGCGACGGCCACAAGGTCCCCGCCGGAGATCGGGTGAAGGTGGTGGCCATCGACGGCGTCAAGGTCATTGTGGAGCCGGTTGCCGTTCTGGCAAAGGTATAAAATCCGATTTTTGAAGAAACAAGGAGGAGAAAACTATGGTAGGTTATATTGCACTGGCGATTCTGGCCGTGGCGGTGCTCATTCTGATCATCTCCAATGTCCACATTGTCCAGCAGTCCAAGGCCTACGTCATCGAGCGCCTGGGCGCGTTCTCGACGGTTTGGGAGGTGGGTCTCCATCTGAAAGTCCCGTTCATCGAGCGGGTCGTCAAGAAGATCAGCCTCAAGGAGCAGGTCCTGGACTATCCGCCCCAGCCCGTCATCACCAAGGACAACGTCACCATGCAGATTGATACGGTGCTGTATTTCCAGATCACCGATGCCAAACTGTACACCTACGGTGTGGAGCACCCCATGAGCGCCATCGAGAATCTGACGGCTACCACCTTGAGAAACATCATCGGCGATCTGGAGCTGGACCAGACCCTCACCAGCCGCGACGTCATCAACACCAAGATGCGGGCCATTCTGGACGAGGCCACGGACCCCTGGGGCATCAAGGTCAACCGCGTGGAGGTCAAGAACATTGTGCCGCCGCAGGATATTCAGAGCTCCATGGAAAAGCAGATGAAAGCCGAACGCGACCGTCGGCAGGCGATTTTGCAGGCCGAGGGCGCCAAGCGCTCCGCCATTCTGGTGGCCGAGGGCGAAAAGGAAGCCGCCATCCTGCGGGCCGACGCCGAGAAGCAGGCGGCGGTGCTGAAGGCCGAAGGCGAGGCCGCGGCCATTCTGGAGGTCCAGAAAGCGCTGGCCGATTCCATGCGGATGCTCAACGAGGCCGCTCCCAACGATCAGGTCATCAAGCTCAAGGCCCTGGAGGCCATGCAGAAGGTGGCCGACGGCAAGGCCACCAAGATCATCATTCCCTCGGAGCTTCAGGGACTGGCGGGACTGGCTGCCTCTGCCAAGGAAGTTTTCAACGGATAATGCAAACAGGCGTGTTGCAAGGGAGCTTGCAACACGCCTGTTTTTTCCGGTAGACAAACGGTACAAGATGGCCCGTTGCAGAAACCAGCTTTCTGCAACGGGCCATTTTTATGATTTATGATTATTGAATGGTCAGATCAGTGACCAACTGGCGGGCCTTGGCCTGGAGCACGGCGGCGGCGTAGCGCAGCACCGCGAAGACACACCAGAGGCCGAATGCTGCCAACAGAACCTCATCCAGCTCATCGAGGATGTAGTACATCCCGTGGGAGAGACCGGCAAAGGAGATCACCCGGAAGGCGGGGACCAGCGTCAGCAGCGTGGCCACCACCGCCGCTGCCAGCGTCAGCCAGGACAGGAGCCGGACGCCCCCGGCGGCCATGGACAGGTTGGTGGCGGTGGGGTGATTGGGGTAGACGGAAAATATTTCAGAACGCTTGAACATGGGGGATACCTCCTTAATCCCAGATAGACTCCACATCCCGGGACAGAATGGTGCCGGTGGCGCCGTTGATTTCAAATTCGTACTCTAAATTGTTGTAGATGATGGTAACATCGTATTCCAGACGGCCATCGTCATAGTCCCGCTTGGCCTGCCGGATGTTGGCGCTGGACGCGCCGGAGACCTGACCCAACGCAATGGACTTGGCTTTCTCCAGGCCGATGTCGGAGCCGGTGGCGGTGCCAGTGGCGGGCTGGGAGGGACGGACGTAGTGGTCGGCGTCGTAGTCGAAGCTGAGGATTGCACCGGTGTTGGCGTCGATCTCGTAGTCATACTCCTTGTAATCGGCGGTGTAGAACTCCACGTCGTAGACGGAACGGCCGTCGTCCCAATCCAGAGTGGCCTGGACGAAGGTGACCTGGGAGGCGCTCAGACCGGCGTGGGCCAGTGCCTTGGCCTTGGCGGTCTCGGCAGAGATGGAGGTGCCGGTGGAGGGCTGGGAAGGACGGGTATAGTAGTCGGCGTCGTAGTCGAAGCTGAGGATCGCGCCGGTGCTGGCGTCGATCTCGTAGTCATACTCCTTGTAATCAGCAGTGTAGAACTCCACGTCGTAGACGTAGCGGCCATCCTCCCAGTCAGGATAGGCCCGGACAAAGGTGACCTGAGAAGCGGTCAGACCGGCGTGGGCCAGTGCCTTGGCCTTGGCGGTCTCAGCGGTGATATAGCCGGTGGAGCCGGTATTGCCAATGCTGCCGGTGGAACCGGTGTTGCCAATGGAACCGGTGTTACCGGTATTGCCAGTATTGCCGGTGGAGCCGGTGTTACCGGTATTGCCGGTACCGGGGCCGAAGCTGTCGGCGTCGGTGACCAGATTGCCGGAGTTGCCCGAGCTGCTGCTGAGGGTTACGGTCTGGGTGTTGTTGTCCCAGTTGACCACCTTGCCCATGAGTTCGCCTACAGCCCGGATGGGCAGATAGGTGACACCGTTGTACAGCAGGGGATAGACCCGGTTGCCGCCGGCGTCGTAGAACTGCTGGACCACGCCGTCAACGATGATGGTGAAGTCATCCCGCAGGGAGATGGACACGGTGGATTCCTGGGGGTTGATATCGGGGGTACCGGTGGCGGCTGCCGTGGTCCGGGGGCTGGTGAGGGTGATGGTCTTGGTGGTGTTGTTCCAGTCCACATTCTTGTTCATCAGCTCACCGATGGAGCGGACCGGCAGGTAAGTGGTGCCGCCGTAGGAAATGGGGTGGACCTCCTGGCCGTTGATGGCGTAGAAGGTGCGGACCACGCCGTCCACCACAATGGTGCGGTCGGGCATCACCTGAGCGTTGCCGTAGGTGACGGCCAGAGCGGGGGTGGCGGAGGTCATAAGCAGGGTAACGGCCAGGGCGGCCGGAGCCAGACGGCGGAAGATGGTACGATGTTTCATGAGTCATTCTCCTTTTCTTTTAATCCTTAAACAAGGCGGTTCTGTTTGCTTGCCCTTATCCTACCGCCCCATTATTAAAGTTACATTAAAACACTGGGAAAATCTTCACAAAAAGAAATGCAGCAAAACAGATACGGGATGGACGGTGCGGCGGCACGGAAAAGTGACAATAAAAATGAAAAAAGTGTTGACGTTTGGGGCCACCAGAATGATAAACCGGGTGTGCTGCAATGGACGTTGCAGCACACCCGTCATGGTGCGGTTTATCGGACCAGCTTGCGGAAGCTGGGGGCGTCGAGGATGAGACGCAGGGTCCGGAGGGCCGCCTGCTCCAGCAGGGGACGGCTGGGGAACCGGGAGAACAGCTCACCGGCGGCAAAGGTCATGCCGTCAAAGTGCCACTCGTCGTAGAGCACGTCGGACAGAATCCGATTGTCCAGGCTCAGCGCCTCGCCGCAGACGGCAATGGATGGGGCCAGCAGTGCCTTGGGCTGTCCCAAGGTCACGGCGATTTCAAAGCCCAGCAGTTCAAATTCCCGCAGGGTCCGCTCGGTGACGGTGATTTCCACGGCGCTCTCCACATGGCGCAGAGCGGCCATGGCGTGCTGCTGGCAGCCCTGAATCAGCCAAGCGGCGCAGAGACCCGACACCACCGGGTCCTCGGAGAACGCACCGTGGTAACAGTCGCTGCGGGGGTCCCGATGGACCGTGGCCGAGGGGGCCAGCCAGAGGTCCACGCCGAATTCCCGCATTTCGCGGCCCACGGCGCTGCCCACGCTGTGGAGCAGCTCCCGATCAAAGGAACAGGCCAGCAGGCTGGGGGCCGGGAAGGCGGTGACGTACTGGTGGGCCACCACTTCGCCGTCATCGTTCTTGATATCGCGGGTCAGCCGCAGGCCGTCGCAGCCCTTGGCGATGGTGATGGAGGGGATGCCGTAGCGGCTGTAGAGGTCGGCGGAAGCGCCCCAGGCGCCGGGTACCGGCGACTGGCTGGAGCCGAAGTTGCAGACCAATGCCCGCAGGTCGTGCTCATCCATGGTCGCCACCAGCTGGCGCAGGTCGTAGCGTCCCTCGTAGACGTCCAGCAGGGAGATGCCCTCCTTGCCGCCGCGGCAGCCGGGGAACTTTTTGGAGTAGCGTACCACCTCAACTTGCAGCTGCCGGGCCGACAGACGGATGGCCCGCTTGCGGGACACGTTGCGCTCCTCGTCCTCGCCGGGATAGGTAAAGGCCTTCGCGCCCTTGCGGGAACGGACCGTCTCCGGCGGCTGCTCCACGCAGTTTTTCACCTGCTTGGTGACGATGGGCTTGGGCACATAGATACTGCCGGCAATGGTGGTGTTGCGGCTGTGGGTACCGATGCGGATGTCGTAGTAACCGGCGTCCAGCTTCCAGGTGGCCGCGTGGGTGTCGAACCGGGCCAGCTGGGACACGGGGAACGACAGCTGAATGGTCTCCGATTCGCCGGGCTGCAACAGACCGGTCTTGGCGAAGGAGTTGAGGATGTACACCGGCTGGGACACCTCCGTGTCGGGAGCCGAATAATAAACCTGCAAAACCTCCCGGGCCGGGTACGTCTCCGAGGCGTTTTCAATGGTGGCTTCCGCCGTTACCACGCCGTTGTCCAGACCCACGGAATAGGAGGTGAGGATGGGTTTGCCGTAGCTGAGACCGTAGCCGAAGGGGTAGAGAACATCCTTGCCGAAGGAGTCGTAATAGCGGTAGCCGGTGTAGAGATCGGTCCGCATGGCCGCCGTGTCGAACTGGTCGGGACGGACGGGCCAGGTGTCGGCCAGTTTGCCGGAAAAGGCTGCACGGCCGGTCAACAGGTCGGTCAGAGCGGCGCCGCCTTCCTGTCCCGCCAGACCCATAAAGACGATGGCCGTGACCATGGGGGAGACACCGGCAATGTCCATATAACCGGGGGTGTTGAGAACCAGCACTGTCCGACTGTGGGATTTGGTGACGGCTTCAATGAGCTGCATCTCCTCGGGGCGCAGATGGTAGTCGTAGCCGTCGTGGGGGCGGGTGATGACAATGACAGCGGCCTGGGTGCGGCCCGCCACGGCGGGAATATCCAGCATGGCCGGGAGAATTTCACCGGCGCCGGGGTTTTGCAGCAGGGCGTTGCGGTATTTGTGGCTCAGCAGACCGTCGGGGATCACCTGGTCGGAATTCATCAGGCCGTCTAGCACGTTGATGGTGCGCCAGGCCTGGATACCGCCGGTGAGGGCCGTGCGCAGCTGGCCCATGCCGTAGACGGCAATGGGCAGGGCGTGGCCGTCCACCGCCAGCAGCGGCAGTGTATGTCTGACGTTTTTCAGGAGCACCATACTGCCGGCGGCCGCCGAGCGGGCCACCATGGCGCTTTCCGTCATCCGAGGGGTCAAGTCCATGGAAAAACCTCCTTATTCCTTCTGAAAGGGCTATGTTTTTTCACCTATACTATACTCTATCCGACACCGTTTCACAATCGGAAGTTGACGGCGGCGGGGAAAATTTTTTTACCGACTGAATTCATGGGAACGCGCACCGGAGCAGGAATATACTGGGGAAACAGTACGAGATACAAAGGAGGAAATTTCCCATGAAGCATCAAGGACGCATCCTGTGGGCCATCGCCATGACGGCGGCTACAGCGACCACCATCAGCGGCTATACCCTGGCCGTCAGCCGTCAGTCCATGCCGGAGCTGCCCCCGGCGGTCACTCTGGAGACGGTGGCGGAACCCCTGCCCAGCGAGCCCCTGCTGGTGGTCCTGCGGGACGAGACGAAGGAGCAGGGAACGGTCACCGTGACGGATGAGGCCGGAGACCCGGCGGCCACGGCGGAGAAAAATGCCTTGGGCGAGTACGTTCTGGAGCTGGAGCCGGGCCAGCGGTACACGGTAACCACCGACAGCGGTCTGGAAACGGCTTTTTATCTGGAGGAGAACGCCGCCGTCTCCAACGTCACCGGCAGCGGCTGGACCGACGGCGAGCAGCTCCACCTGGATCGGGAAATCCGGTGTACCCTGCGGATTCTGCGGGCCGGGGGCGCGGAATGCCTGTACACCCTGACAGGGGACGGCGTAGCCGAGCAGCGGACCCTCTACACCAGCGAGGGGGGCAGCCAGGCCCAGGCGGTGTTTGCCGGGCTGGAGCCGGGGACATACACCCTCAGCGACACCGATGGTCTGCTGCGCACGGTCCATTTGACAGAGGAGCAGCCGGAGGTGGTGTTGGGGCTGGACTGAAAACGGCAAATAAAAAAAGGGTAGAGAAAAGTTGCGTAAACCGACGTGTAGAGTGGGTTACGCAACTTTTCTAATGTGCTATCTAAAAAACGTTCCGCACTTATTCCGTGGGAGTGCCGCCGGTTCCACCGCTGCGGCGGGGCCGACGGCGGCGGCGGGGCCGGTGTTCGCCGCCCTCGGCGCTGTTGGCCGGTGCTTGGGCCGCCGCGCCCTCCGGGGTTTTATCAGGACGGGGACGGCGCTCCTGCCGGGGCTTCTGCTGGCCGCCGTTCTGGCGGGGTTTCTCCTGGCGGGGCTTCGGTTCGCCGGTTTCTGCCCGGGGCGGCTGCTCCGGCCGGGTTTCCTGGGGCTTTTGACCGTCCTCGGGCCGCGGACCGGCGGAGCGGCGGCGGGACCGGCGGCGGCGGCTCTTCTGCTCCGGCGTTTCCTCGGCGGCAGATTCCGTCTCCGGGGTCCGGTCGGAGGCGGCGTAGTCGTCCAGCTTGCGGAACAAATCCGGCATGGAGTCCATAATCTCCCGGTCCGTGGGTTCCGCCGGCGAAGCGGCCCGGCGATTGCGCTGGGGCTGGCCGGAGATGGGGGCCAGATCCCTGGGAATGGGAGGATCGGTCTTTTTGGCCTTGCCGCTGCGCAGCACGGCAATGTCGCTGTTGCGGTAGACGTTGATGGTGTCGGGGGCGTCCTCCATGCGGACCTTGACGGTCTGACGCAGAAGGTTCACGTCGCAGACGGTGCCCCGTCCATCGGGGGTGTCCACAAAGGATTCGGCCTTGGGGGCCGTCTTGTGGAGGTCTTCATAGGCCTCCTGCTCATATTTGAGGCAGCACATGAGACGGCCGCAGGTGCCGGAAATCTTAGTGGGGTTCAGGCTCAGATTCTGGGTCTTGGCCATCTTGATGGAAACGGGCTGAAAATCGTCCAGGAACTCGGCACAGCAGAAGGGCCGTCCGCAGACGCCCAGGCCGCCCACCATGCGGGCCTTGTCCCGGACGCCGATTTGCCGCAGTTCGATGCGGGTGCGGAAAATCGAGGCCAGATTCTTCACCAGCTCCCGGAAATCCACCCGGCCGTCGGCGGTGAAGAAAAAGAGAATTTTGCTGCCGTCAAAGGCGCACTCCGCCGACACCAGCTGCATATCCAGCTTGTGCTCCTCGATTTTCTGGAGACAGATGGAAAAGGCTTTCTTTTCCTTTTCATAGTTGTCGGCGGCGATTTTTTCGTCGTGGGGTGTGGCCATGCGCAGGACGGGCCGCAGAGGCGTCACCACGTCGGAGGCAGGCACCGTATGACAGCCGCCGGCGCAGAAGCCGAACTCGGGGCCACGGGCCGTGTCGATGATCACATGGTCGCCCAGCTTGGGCGTCAGATCGCCGGGGTCGAAATAATAGACCTTGCTGCCGGTGCGGAAGCGGACGTCCACCACCGTCACCAGCTCCGGCAACGGCTCGGCGTCCTCCGCCGCGTCCGCCGGGGGGATGGGCAGCAGCTCGGCGGCCAGGGCGTCTTCCACGGTCTCATGGACCGGTTCCGACGCACAGCCGCCGCCGCAGCCCGCGCAGCCGTCACAACCGCCGCAGGCGGGCTGGGGGCTCAGTTCTTGCAGTTGCAGTTCTTTTTGTTCATCCATGGGAAACTCCATTTCTATCCAACCGCCGTGGGCGGTGAGATTGTTGCGTTCGGTTACAGCCGGGCCAGCAGTCCGGCGCAGATGTTGCCCACGCCCACATTGGCCCAACAGTCGTCCAAGGCCTCCTGGACCAGACGGCAGGCGGCCAGCAGTTCCGGCGCGGTCCGCTGTTCGGCAATGGCCCGGGCCTGGGGCAGCAGGGTGGGACAGCCCCGGCGGGCCAGCAGCGATTGGGCCAGCAGCTGCTGCAATTCCTCCAGTACCGGGGCCAGCTGGTTGCGCTTGTACTTGTCCATGGAACCGAAGACCATGGCCAGCCCCAGCGTGTCGTGGGCGGCGTAGGCGGCGGCGAACTGCTCCACCTGGGGCAGCTGCAAGCCGGACCCTTCCAGCAGCGTCACGGCCTGGCCGAGAAATCCGCCGCTGCGGCCCATGGCCGCCTCCAGATCGGCGGCGCTGCGGTCGGGGAACCGTTGCCGCAGCGCCGGTTCCAGCACAGTCCGGGGCAGGGGCGACAAACGCAGATGGGCGCAGCGGGACCGGATGGTGGGCAGCAGCGCTTCCGGCGACGGAGCCAGCAGCAGAAAGACGCCGTAGGACGGCGGCTCTTCCAGCACCTTCAACAGGGCATTTTGGGCCGCCGGGTTCATGTCTCCGGCCCGGGGAATCAGCAAAACCTTTTTCTCGCCCTCGTTGGGGCGGATAAACAGTTCCGTACGGGCGGCGCGGATGCAGTCCACAGGAACCTGTTTATGGTCCGGGTCATCCACCGTGATCACATCGGGATGGTTGCCCGACAGGACCTTGCGGCAGGCGGGACAGACACCGCAGGGACGCGGCGTGCCGCGACACTCCATGGCGGCGGCCAAAAGCCGGGCCAGGGTGTGTTTGCCGGAGCCGTCGGGGCCGGTGATCAGATAGCTGTGGGACAACCGTCCCGAGCGCAGGCCCTCCGTCAATCGCTCCTTGAGGGCCTCGTTGCCCAGCAGCTGTTCCAGTCCCATTTTCGACTCCCTTCTTCGCCGCAGCGCCGTACTTAGAGATAGTATAACGCTTTTTTGGAAACAAATCAATGAAAACGTGGCGGCAGTCCCTGGCCTGGCGGGACTTCTTCCTTGACAGAGACGATGCCGGAGCGATACAATGAATAAAACACGCGCAGGCGCGCGGAGGGAGGAACGGCGCATGGTATACGACGCGGCGGTGATCACCGTCAGTGACGAGAGCTTTTGGGGCCGCAGAGCCAATGAGGCAGGACCGGCTGTGGAGAAAATTCTGGAGGAAGCGGGCTATCGGGTGGTCCATACGACGCTGCTGCAAAAGGAGCAGGCCCAGATTGAGCGGGAGCTGATCCAGGCGGCGGATCAGATGAAAGTGGCCCTGGTGGTCACTGTGGGCGGCACGGGCCTCGGCCCCCGGGACGCCGCGCCGGAGGCCACGACTGCCGTGTGTCCGCGGATGGTGCCGGGTCTGGGCGAAGCCATGCGTGCCGCCGCCGTCACCGTCAGTCCCCGGCTGCTGCTGTCCCGGGGCGTGGCGGCCACACGGGGCAAGACCATGGTTCTCAATGTATCGGGCAACCGGGAGGCGGCGGAGGTCATGCTCCGGGCTGTGCTGGAGCCGGTGGACATGGCGCTGAGCATGCTCAACAAATAAAGCAAGAAAAAAGGACCGGGGCGCTGCGCTTGCAGCGTCCCGGTTTTGTCTGGCAGAGGATTCAGTTGTCCAGCGTTTCCGCCAGCTCCAGGCCGGGGTTGCGCTTGATGGTGTAGTCGATGGACCAGAGGGAGGAGAAGACCAGCAGACTGTGGCCCTTGTAGTCCTCCAGCAGCTCCGCGTCGGAGGAAAGCTTCAGGTCCTTCAGGTCGGAAACGGGACTCTTGGTGATAAACCGCAGCTGCTCATAGGGCAGATTCTCCATGCGTAGGTCCACGCCGTACTCGTTCTTCATCCGGTACTGGAACACCTCAAATTGCAGCACGCCCACGACACCGACGATGACCTCTTCCATACCGGTGTTGGGGACCTTGAAAATCTGAATGGCGCCCTCCTGGGCGATCTGTTCGGTACCCTTGATGAACTGCTTGCGCTTCATGGTGTCCCGGGGACTGACCCGGGCGAAGTGCTCGGGGGCAAAGGTGGGGATACCGGCAAATTTGAACTTCTTGCCCGGTACCGTCACAGTGTCGCCGATGGAGAAGATACCGGGGTCGAACACGCCGATAATGTCGCCGGCGTAGGCTTCGTCGATGATCTCGCGCTCCGAGGCCATCAGCTGCTGCGGCTGGCTCAGACGCATTTTTTTGTTGCCCTGGACGTGGTAGACTTCCGCTTCCCGCTCGTACTTGCCGGAGCAGATGCGCAGGAAGGCCAGACGGTCCCGGTGGGCCTTGTTCATGTTGGCCTGGATTTTGAAGACAAAGGCGGAGAAATCGGGGGAGAAGGTGTCGATTTCGCCGCAGTCGGCCACACGGGCCAGGGGGGGCGGCGTCATCTTGAGAAAGTCTTCCAGGAACGGCTCCACGCCGAAGTTGGTCAGGGCCGAGCCGAAGAATACGGGGCTCAGGGTACCGTTCCGGACGGCGTCCATGTCGAACTCCCGACCGGCGGCCAGCAGCTCTACATCATCGATGAGCTGTTGGTGGCGCTCGGCGCCGATGTGGTCGGCCACCGCCGGGTCATAGAGGTCGATCTCCAGCTTTTCGGCCCGGTTTTTGCCGGACACGCCGGAGAAAAAGGCAATGTGGCCCTTGTTGCGGTCGTAGACGCCCTGGAATTCCTTGCCGGAGCCAATGGGCCAGTTGACGGCGTACGTCTCGATGCCCAGCTCCTGCTCCAGCTCTTCCAGCAGGTCAAAGGGGTCCTTGCTGTCCCGGTCCATCTTGTTGATAAAGGTGAAAATGGGGATATGGCGCATGGCGCAGACCTTGAACAGCTTACGCGTCTGGGCCTCGACGCCCTTGGAACCGTCGATGACCATGACCGCTGAGTCGGCGGCCATCAGGGTACGGTAGGTGTCCTCAGAGAAATCCTGGTGGCCGGGGGTGTCCAGAATGTTGATGCAGAAGCCGTCGTACTGGAACTGTAATACCGACGAGGTGACGGAGATGCCGCGCTGCTTTTCAATCTCCATCCAGTCGGAGACGGCGGCACGGGAGTTTTTCTTGCCCTTGACGGCGCCGGCTTGGGCGATGGCGCCTCCGTACAGGAGGAATTTTTCCGTCAGGGTGGTTTTACCGGCGTCGGGGTGCGAGATGATGGCAAAGGTCCGGCGGCGGCTGATTTCTTCGCGCAGAGTAGGCACGCTATTCCCTCCACAAATAGAAAAATAGAATTATCACAACAAATCGATTTATTCTACCACAATTATACCACCGTTACAAGGTCATTTTTCACTTCTGACACCGTCCGACGGATTTCCGTTGCCATTTGGTGCCGCATCTGATAAAATACGACGTAGTGATACCAGTTCTGGCTCAAACGCGTGCAAAGCGGTTCATCGCACCGCAGGTGCGCCAAGAACTTTACGAGTGAATCATAGGAAACTGTGGAAGGGAGGGGAGCGCATGGAACAACTGCTGGCCCAGATGGGCAGACACTGGTACCTGCTGCTGGCATTGGTGGGCGTAGCGGCGCTGCTGCTGCTCAACGGCGCGGCCTATGTCCACGTCATGCGGCCCCGCAGCGGCACTCTGGAATGGATCTCCCGCTATGACCGACCGTCCTGTACCCTGCTGGACGGCTGGACCGCCCTGACAATGGGCGACATCGCGCCCCTGCTCTCCGTCGCCCTCGGCGCAGCGGCCGTGTGGGGCGCCGCCGCCCTGGTCACGGTCCGTTCGCTGTACGGCAGTCCCGTCCCCGGCGATGTGCTGGCGGAAACGGCGGTCACCCATATGGTATTCCCGGCCCTGACGGCGCTGGCCGTCTACCGGCTGCTGCGGGGCCTCTTCGGCAGCCGCCTGGCGGCTTTGCTGGGCACATGGATTCTGACGCTGTCCGTGGCGGTGCAGCCGGCCCCCATGCTGGTGACGGCGGTGGCGGCGCTGCTGCTGACCCGGTATCTGACGGCCCCGGCCCAGTCCGATTTTGGAGACAACAGCCTGTATCTGATTCTGGCCTTTGCCATGGCGGCGGTGGGCTGCTATCTGCGGCCGGGTCTGGCCGGTGTGGCCCTGACCATGACGGTGCTGCTGTGCTGCGGCGCTGCCGACCGCTTTGTCCATGCCGGACGGGGACGGCTGGTGCGGAGCCTGCTGGCCGGTTGGCTCAGTCTGGCCGTGGTGTGGATTCTGACCTATGTGCCCGGCGGCGTGGCCCAGGGCCTGCCGTTTCCCCAACTGCTGGTTCTGCGGGACTTCTACGAATACGCCCTGTACCGCATGGGCTGGGAGCTGCTGAACGGTCTCGGCAGCGGCTTGCCCCCCATTGTGCAGCTTTCCTTCGACTGGCCCCTGGTGCTCTGCGGCGCGGCATCCTTTGTAGTCTGCCTGGTGGGCGGCTTCCGGCGGCCCAAGGCGCCGGCCCTGCTGGCGGCGGGATGGATGGCGGCGCTGACCGCTTTGTGGCTGCTGACGGGGCTTTATCTGGTGCCTTTGGGCGGCGTCCTCTGCCTGTCCAGCCTGTGGGCCGATTTGTCCCGGCGGGGACAGCCCTGGCTGGCTGTGGTGGCCGGCGGCAGTATCCTGCTGGTACAGCTGACGCTGTACGGTTTTTACTGGTTTACATAATACTGGATACATCATGGGAATGATGAACCATATACAAAAATCAACGATGGAGGAATGACGTATGATCGCGATTGCCTGTGACCATGGAGCGGTGGCCCTGAAAGAGGCCATCAAGGCCCATCTGACCCAGCGGGGCCTGGAGTATAAGGATTTCGGCACCGATACCGCCGACAGCTGCGACTATCCCGACTTCGCGGGACCGGCGGCCCAGGCTGTGGCCTCCGGGGAGTGTGACCGGGGCATTGTCTGCTGCACCACCGGCATCGGCGTGTCCATTACGGCCAACAAGGTCCGCGGCATCCGCTGCGCCCTGCTGTCCGATCTTATGAGCGCCCGGCTGACCCGCCAGCACAACGACACCAACATGATGGCCTTGGGCGCCGGTGTGGTGGGCGAAAAGCTGGCCCTGGAAATCGTGGACACCTGGCTGGATACGGCCTTTGAGGGGGGCCGCCACCAGCGCCGGGTGGAAAAAATGATGGCCTACGAGGAAAAATAATGGAACAGCTGCACCAATCCATCTGTGACGCCGTCCGGGAGGCGGGGGCCATTGTCCGCTCCGCCGATGAAGACAAGGGCGTCAAGGAGAAGAGCGGCCACCAGGATTTGGTGACCCGGTACGACGGCGCGGTACAGCGGTTCCTGGAGGAACGGCTGCTGTCCCTGCTGCCGGAGGCGGGCTTTTTGGGCGAGGAGGATGCGCCCAACCATGCGGAGCGGGAATGGGTGTTCATCGTGGACCCCATCGACGGCACCACCAATTTCATCAAGGGCATTCCCATTGTGGGCATTTCCGTGGGCCTGGCCCGCAATGGACAGATGGAGCAGGGCGTGGTTTACAACCCCTATACGGACGAGCTGTTCACGGCCCGCCGGGGTCACGGGGCCTTCTGCAACGGTAGGCCCATCTCTGTGAGCAACCATCCTCTGGCCGACGGTATTTCCTTTTTCGGTACATCGCTCTACTATCCGGAGTTGGGAGACCGTTCCTTTGCCATTGCCAAAAAGCTGTTTGAGAGCAGTCTGGACGTGCGCCGCCTGGGTGCGGCCTCCCTGGATTTGTGCTATGTGGCGGCGGGCCGGGGCGAATGCTACTTCGAGTGTGTCCTGTCCCCCTGGGACTACGCGGCGGGCAGTCTCATTCTGGAAGAGGCCGGCGGCATTGTCACCGATATGACCGGTGCGCCCCTGCGGTTTGACCGCAAATGCTCCCTGGCGGCGGCCAACGCCGCTTCCCACCGGCAGCTGTTGGAGATCATTGCCGCCTGCGGTTATACGCAGAAATAACGAAAAAAAACGGGATGCTGCGGCATCCCGTTTTTCAGTCTGTCGAAAAAGTCCAGCTTAGGCTGGGCTTTTTCGTTTGTAAGAGGTATAATAGCAGCAGGTGGTGAAAAAGATGCTGGAACGTGAAAAAATGGATCGCAATGTGATAGAGATGGTGGAAATAGATAGCCTGGTACCAGAGGGGCATCTGCTCCGGAAAATAGACAAGGCGGTAGATTTCAACCGTTTATATGAAATGGTGAAGCCGTTA